>JAHDCJ010000056.1:19924-34003 GCA_020629935.1 Saprospiraceae bacterium
GGAATCCAAATTTCACTTTCTGAATCGGGATCATTTCGTTTATATTTTTCTCCCATGACATCAAAATGAGGTCGATCATCTACTGAATACCCCGCTTCAGGCAACCAACGCATAAAGATATGTTCAAAGATTTTAGGATCATGACCTTTTATGGAAAAGACTGCATATTTTCCAGCTGCTAAAGAAAAAGAATTCATACCCTCAGGAATAGTTTCTTCTTTATGCACTTCAAATAAAGCCCACTTAGTAAATGACTTGGCAGGATTAAAATTGGAAAAATAATTATTAGGATATACTTTTAGATCATACACGGTCTCATTTATAGCAGCTTGAATCTCTTTACGTCTTGGCATAAAGGTGCTGAATAATAGAAAAGTTTTATTTTCTACCAAAGACATTTCTTGAGACATGCCTACAAATATCTTTTCCTCAATATTTTCAATTCTTGGTTTCATCCAATGAAGTTAAAAAAAATAGACGAGTCCCCCATTTTTCTACTTGATTTCAAAAATCAAATCGGTGTGGTGTTGTTTCTCTATTGCACTAGGACAGCGATAATAGATATTTCGAAACATATAAATATCTTTTATTTTAGCCTTCTCAATTAATTTTTGAGTAGCTTCTTCAAATCGCGCGCCTACATTTTTTACTTTTTGATTCCGACCTCTTCGACCAAAGCGCAGCACTTCATATTCAAGTACCAAACACTTCGCATCAAACCCACAGCATGTTACATTTGCAATAATCCCTTCTTGTTCTTTAAAGGTTGCGAGCGGAATGGTATCTTGTCTATTCACATAAAAATTACTTAATCGACAAACCGCTTCTAATGGTTTAACATACACTCTTGTAGTTTCTACGATATTGCCAATTTTGATTTTAAAGTCTACTGTCCCAATACTATCTGGACGAATTTTAAATAAATCGCCTTCTTTTTCAATATCCAATTCAATAGGATCAAGATTATAATTATACTGATTGGGCGTAAACAAAAAAGCGTTGACTTGTGCCAAAGCAACGGGCTCCTCTTGTTGAGCCACTATCGTTACATAATTATTAATGCCTAAAACTAACTGGTCACACTCTTCGGTATGTACTAATACTTTAGTTGTATTTTGAGCATGTACAAATGATTTTCCAAAGATCATGACACCCAAAATTAAACCCAGAACACTAACTATTTTTTTCATAAGAATTATAAATTTATAACATAATACTTAGCAGCAGATGATCCACAATTTCTTTTTATCTGTCGCTTTGCTTTTTTTCTAAATTCAATGTTATCTTCTTCGCTTAATTGGGTTAAAAACTTTTTTAAGCTTCCTGAGCGTTTATTTTTCATACATTTTTCAAAAGTAAATTCAAAAGTTTGTCCTCCAAATAATTTTTCTCCAGATTTAATCGTTCTGTATTTTTCTTCTTTTCGTTCTTGCTTTTTATTTGCTCGATCTACTTTTTTCAAAAACTGTTGCAGCTTTTTATTACAATGACAAAAACTTGCCGCTTCTTGCTTAATCATTTTTTCTTCTAAAGGATTAAGTTGTATAAAACTATCATTACCAAAAACAAAGAGTCCCATTAAGATAAAGATTTTCATTGACCTTTTTTTAATGATGAATAGATATATCTACTAACGAAATAAAAACAAGATCGTCCACTTTATTTCATAGTTCTATTATTAGCAATTGTTTAAAAACCTCCTTACTACATACAAGTCATTTACAACAAATCACTAATCTTCGACTTGCACCATATTTTTCAAATCACTTCTTAATCAAAATTAGGAGGTGTCCATTTTTTCCTCTTCATTATCGCTTTGACTTCTTCGTATGCCAATGGATAAAAATCGTGACAATCTACCCCTACATCAAAAGCGAGTTGGGTTTCATCATCAGGCAAATTTCCATGACTATGTCCGTACAAATGCCAACTTCCTCTAAACGAATTTCGCCAAACTTTCATTGCATAATGTAAAAGGATAATTCGCTGTACACCACTTTTACATTCTTCGTCCTTTACCTTCAGTTCATAATATTCTTTGATCCATTTAAATCTTTTTCGTCGATTTAAAGCGGGCCCTTCATGATTTCCTACGATTAAATAAATCGTACCATTCAGTTGGTTGGCTATGTTTTCTACCAAATCATAATCTTTGGTCATTCCAAAATCGCCTAAGTGATACACTTCATCTTCTGGTTTTACTTTTTCATTCCATCGGTCGATCATGACCTGATTCATTTCTTCTACATTTTCAAATGGACGGTTACAAAACTTAATAATGTTTCGATGTCCAAAATGATGATCAGAAGTAAAAAATATTTTACTCATTTTCTGTTTTTATTTTTTGGGAAAAATTATCCTCTCCCTTTATCTAAGGCAATCGCTTCATCTAATAACTTCTCTATTGCCTGTACCTTAATTTCTTCTACGTTTTTGTAGATTTTATAATATATTTTTTTGTTCGTACCATGTGTCAAATAGTTATCTACATCGTCTAATTCGTTGCCTCGCCAAAAGCCCAACAAAACTCCTTCTTTAATTCCTCCTCTTGGAATGCCTGCCGGCCATATAATGCAAATTCCTTTGTTTCCATAAAAGTAGGGTACATTGTAGGCGATCTTTTCTTTACCATAACCAGCCAATCGTTCGATGACTATTCCTCGTAGTACTTCTAGGATTAACCATTCTTCTTCAGAAATAATTCCAATGAGTTCGTGGACGTATTGTATTTTCATTTGCTTCTATTAGTTGAATTCAGCGCTTTTGAAAATTGCATATTACTTATAGTAAGTCTTTATATGTTTGAGCCATTCATTAGGACTTCCTAGTTGGCAAAAATGACCGACATTAGGCATAATGGTTAATTGGGCTTGGGGACAAATATTTTCTTTTAAATAATAAGCCATTTCGACTCTTGCTACAGCATCATCTTGGCCCCAACAAAGATGTATAGGGATTTGAGTTGCTCTTAAAGCGGGCAACCATCTTGTCTTTTCAAATTGCTTTCTATCTTTTAAGTATCGAATGGTCAAATAGGTTTTTAGGTGACCATCTTGTAATCTATTTCCTTCCCAAAGTCGTTCAATTTTTTCATTGGTTAATTTCTTATTCCCATGTGCACTTTTAACTTGTTGGCTAAAGAGTTTATAATTTGTGATTTTATTAAATATTTTCCCAAACTTAGACAGCAATAGCTTTTGGGTAATTCTTAATTTAGCTAATTCTAAAACCATGCTACCATTGGTAAAGGTGATGCTTTGAATGCCTTTAGAGAACCAATGAGGTAAAGTATTATTTTCGTGTCGAGCAAGAATCTCTGTGGTCACACTATCTCCCATATCGTGGGCAATGATATGACCGCCTTGAATGCCAAAATGTTTCCATGCGGTTAAGACGACATCGGCTTGTTCGAATAAAGAATAGCCATAAGTATTTGTAGGTTTATCGCTTAAGCCATAACCGATCATATCCATTAAAATAATTGTGTCAAAGGTTTTTAATAAGCCTTCTATTACCGCATGAAAAGAGAAGGAAGATTCAGGAAAACCGTGAATGAGCAATGCTGTTTTTTCTGGACTTGCTTGTGCTTGTCCTAAGCGTTTTACAAATACTTGATGTGGCCCAAAGGAAATATATTCGCCCGACTTATGCCAAGTGTTGAATAAAGGAGAAAGTGGAACATTCATAGTTAAGATGGCTTATTTTGGAACGCGGATCTTGTCATAATCAAAGGCAAGGAGATCAAAACTAAAGCCACTAAATTAATTTTAATTAAAAATAACTTTTCCTTCATAAAGGTACTTCAATATACTGCCTTCTTTTTTCAAATTAAAATCTTGAGGAATAGAAATGATCGAAAATCCATTAGCTTCAATACTACGAATGGTAAAACCTTCAAAAAACAAAGATTTCGTGGTTCCTTTGGTGATGCCCTTAACAGGTAAACGATAGGTCTTTTTTAGTGTTAGGTTTTCTAAATCAAAAGAGAAAAAATCTAAGTAATTCTTTTTTTTATTTAAATAATTTCCAGCAGAAGCCAACAAAGTAACTTCTCCATTGACCATACCTAACCAAACCGAATTATAGGCAGCAAGTGATCCAGTCGCTATCTCATTTAATACGCCTTCTTTGATCAATTTAAAATTTTGATGGGCTTCTTTTGATTTCCAAATAGCAAAATCCTTGGCATCCCAGCCCAAACCAACAAGGTAATATTCATTGTTTATTTTAGCATAAGCTAAAGCTCCAATATGTTTTGGATAAGCCAGTTCTTGATCTTCAAGCTTCAGCAATTTAGATGGCGTAATTTCATAAAATAAAATCTGAGCACCCTCGTTTTTCCCTTTAGCTAAAGCGACAGGAAAAACATCATCTATGATTTGTATAGAAGAAGGATGTGCAAATCCTTGATTGGCATCGGTACGAACCACATCGATCGCTTCGTGTGAATTATTTTTTTTGTAATCAGGAAAAAGAAGTAGATAACTAAAGCCATCTTTTCCTTCACAAGTAACCACCATTTGATGGCTTCGCATGGACCAAGCCACTCCTTGACTATGACAGTGGCAACTTAATTCTTCTTTATTGACCTTAAACGTTGACACCGCTGTTTCATGTACATATTGTATACTTGTTGGCGTCGATCTTTGACAAGTAAAGACCAAACAGCAAATCAAAAAAAGGCTAAGGTATTTCATAATTATCTTTCTACGGCAATCATGGTAGCCGTCATTTTACAAAGCAATTTAGATTGGTCTTCGTTGT
The DNA here is from genome assembly GCA_020629935.1 of Saprospiraceae bacterium. GTDB lineage: Bacteria > Bacteroidota > Bacteroidia > Chitinophagales > Saprospiraceae > JAHDCJ01. The sequence continues at coordinate 24,689 of JAHDCJ010000056.1, forward strand.
ATACCCAACCTTCACAAACGGTTAATGTTCTACCCGATTTAATGACTTGCCCAATGGCAATAAGTTTTGGCGTTTTTGCAGGTCTTAATAAGTTCATTTTAAATTCAACGGACAATACATCTTTGCCTTCTGGCATTTGGGTTAAAGCCGCATAGCCACAAGCACTATCTACAATACTCGTCATTACGCCTGCATGAAAAAAACCGTTTTGCTGTGTTAACGATTCTTGAAAATTACAGGAGATGATAACTTTACCTTCTTCGATCTTTTCGATTTTAGCCCCAAGTGTTTGCATAAAATCTTGTTGATCAAAACTCGATTGAATGCGTTGGGCAATTGGATTAGGTTTCATAATATCTCCGAATTTAATCTGATGAAAATAGTGTTTTTATTAAAAAAATCGATTTACATTTTTACAAAATGATTAAAATAAGTAATCGCTTTTGTCTCTATTTTTATATAATAAACACCAGAATGAAGTGCCGATAAATCAAGATCAACCCAAGGTGATTCTGTCTCTTTCCTTTTTACTAATTGACCATTGACATTATACACCTCCACGCTAAAAATAGGCTTATCCAGATGATTTATTGTCAAAGAATGACGGGTAGGATTTGGGAATATATTTACTTGGGAATCATTAAATATATAAGGCACATTAACTAACAAAAACTCCTCGCAAATCTCATCAGAAGGATAGGTAAAACTGCCATTATTATGGCAAACTAAACGATTCGATCCACCACCAATAAGACAACCATCGGTATTCCAATTAAAGAAATCAAAACCAATGGGACCAATCGTCTCTATGGCTTCAAACGGTTCATATTCAAAGACATTATTTTCATCTATCAAACAAAGTTTTTGTCCGTGATATTTTTTGTAATCAAACCCATCAATATTTATTATAGTCACACTATCTACGACTAAACCTATCGCCGACCACCCTAGTCCTCCAATTACTTTAATGGTATCCCCAGCTTCCATTCCAAAGTCAAAAATCAGGTTATCATTTAAAAACACAGAATCGTTTTGGGTATACATATAGCCCAATAATTGTGTCCCCGAAATTTCCTCTAAAGGAGGTAGTGTTTGTTTTCTATAAAAAGTACGAGATACTATTTTCTGTGTAATTCCATTGATCATCGTATCCCCTACAATGCCTACTTTATCCCAACCATATCCATTGCCATCATGAGGAAAATGATCATAATTCCAAAAGGAGTTGATACTGCCAAATTCATTTTGAGCACTTAAGTCAAAAGGTAATACTAGAACGAATATGAAGAGGGTAAAAAATAGTTTTTTCATAGATCAAAATTTTGACAATTATAATGAATAAATCTTTCTATTCTAAAGACCAACATTTTGTTTGCTTCTGGGTAATTCAATTTTTATTTCGAAGCTTCAATCCCCATTTTCCAAGCCTTAATAATTTGATCTATATTTCTTAAATTCAAACTTTCATTAATATGGAATTTAATAATTCCATTTTCATCTGGACGACCCAACCAAAGATGATGTTCCTTATGGAGATATCGAACAAAAATAGTAGTATCTATTTCTTTCGCTAATTTCAAATTAAAGATATTAGAACCGTCTTTAATTTTGGTAATTTCCACTTCATTTATTTTGTTTAATCCATTCATTAATTGTTCAGCTGAAACCATTAATGATTTCCATCGATCTTCAATTCCATTTAAATAATGTAAAGCAATGGATGTATTAGTCCAACTTTGATAAATCGTTCCTCCAAATATTTTCATTTGATGAGCCACTTCAGTAAGGAGTTTTGCTTCGCCACAAAGTATAGCTCCTCCCGAAGTATTTAAATATTTATACAAGGAAATATAAACGGTATCAAAATAGCTTGAATACTCGGCAATAGAAACTCCAGAATATGCCGAAGCAATATGTAATCGCGCACCATCTAAATGTAATTTCAATTGGCGTTCTCGACAATAATTAGAAATTTGCTTAATCGTTTCAATTGGGATAATTGCCCCATCTGCACGTCGAACTGGATTCTCTAACACTACAGTTCCAAGTCCACTTTTAAAGACTTCACTCTGATCTAAATAATCAATGGTATTTTTTAAATCTTCCAAATCAAAATAGGATTTGTCTTTTCCTACAGCCACTAATCGCAGACGGTGAACCGCTTGAGCAGCATCTGCTTCGTCTCTAAATATATGTGAATTTTCAGGAACAATCGCTTTCGTGTTTTGTCCATTCAAGAGTTTAAGGGCTAATTGATTGGCCATTGTTCCTGAAGGGAGATAAATTGCGCTTTCCTTTCCTGTTAATTTTGCAAAAACTTCTTCCAACTTTTTCGTATCTCCTCCATTTCCATATACATCAGGATCAATAGTATCTTTTTGATCAATCTCATTAAGTTTTGCTAAGTAATCTTTGGGGGATAAATTTAGTCCATCGAATATAAAATTAACCATTGGTTGATCTGATTTTGTAGATTCGCTTGAATGAATAGGCATGGTAGAAGCATTTAGGCCAATAGAAGGAATTAATAAAGGGACAGTAGCTAAACTACATTTTTTCAAAAAATCTCTTCTATCATTTTTTTGTTTCGCTTTCATAAAAAAGTAATTTTAACATAGATGAGTAAAAAGACCACCTTCTTCGCTCACAATCCTACTTGTTGATAATAAGCATTTAATTTCTCTCTTTCGCCTGGCAATTCCATATGAACGATTTTTTCTACCAAGCCTTTTGAACTAAAATGAATTCTTTGCTTACATTTATAATAATGTTCCAATCCTTTATGTTTTAAAAAATCTGAGAAATAAACATCCAATTGATTTCGCAAGGTCGTCTTTCCTACGCCTGATGCTCCAGTTAATACAAATAGAGTCGTTTCCATTTTTTAGATTAGCATCTCAAATTTTCCAAATCTTTTTTCCCTTCTTTAAAGTTAGGGTTTAATTCGATTGATCGTTCTAGTAGAGCAATTGCTTCCTCTTTTTTATTTAGATCTGCATATTCCAAACCTAAGGTATGAAACACATCATAAGCATTAGGATATAATTCCACATTCATTTCAAAAACTTTAACCGCTTCTTTGAGTTTATCTAGGCGTTTCAATTGGAAACCAAATTGACTAATGCCTTTCCAAGATAAATCATACGGCGAATCTTTTCCTACGTTTGCTTTACAATAGTTTAATACGCTTTCAAGATCATTGTCTTCCGCGTACTTATCGAGCAATAAGCGCTTATTCATTTGCACTAGTTTTTCTTTCTGCTCTTCTAAAGTTTCTACTCCGAAAACAATTCTTTCGGCATCTGAAATCTGGCTGCTATCTAAGGTATAAAATTCCCAAGGGCTTTGTTCGTCTTTTCGAGTATATTGTGTACCATAAATTTGAGGTTTTCCTTGAATCATCAAATTTCGATCTATGATTGCAGCCAACAACCACTTATGCATATCTGGATTTAATGCAATGGCTTTTTTCATCAATGCTACTGCCTTATTCGAAGCATCTAAACTACGGTCATTATTTTCACTTCGTCCATGATGAAAAACAATAGCTGCATTTCGATGATCTTCTGCGGTAATAATTTCTCCAGCCTCTAAGATCTCATATAGTCTTTTTAATCGAGCCATATCATTTACAAAAAGTGACTGCTCACTTATTTCATTAGCGAAATAAAGGGAGCGATCCTTTTGATCACCTTTCATAATTTGCGTTATCTCTTTATTGTTTTCCATAAGGTATTTTTTTTCAACCAAACTTATTTTTTCAAATTTTGCAATTCTGCCCATTCTGTCCAAGAACCATCGTAAATTGTTTTTTCATTTTCCAAAACCAATGCACTCGCCAAGGATACAATGCAAGCAGTCAAACCGGAGCCACAACTAAAGATTAAAGGTTGATCTTGTATCGCTTCATGTGCAAAGATTTTTTTCAAGGCTTCTTTATTTTTAAACTTTCCGTCTTCCAATACTTCTTTAAAAGGAATATTGATTGAGTTTGGAATATGTCCGCTTTTTAAATGTTTCCGTGGTTCTTCAGCAGTACCATTAAAGCGGCCACTAGAGCGTGCATCAATAACTAAAGACTTTTGAACACTTACATTTTCCAACACTTGTTCATAATAGCGTACTCCCTCTTTCTGAAAAACAGCTTTGAAATTACCTTTTGGATAAGCTTTTATTTCTTTCTCAATTGTCTCTTGCCCTTGCTTGATCCATTCGGGCAATCCTCCATCGAGAACGGCTACTTTTTCATGACCCATTACTTTAAATAAATACCAAAGTCTTGGACTAGTATAAATGCCTAAATTATCATAAATAACAATTTGCGAATCCCTATTAATTCCTAATTTCTGGCAAGCCTTTTCAAACTGCGTTGCAGAAGGAATTGTGTTTGGGAATACACTTGTTTGGTCTACAAAATCTTTCTTAAGATCTACAAATCGCGCTTGAGGGATCATTTGATTATCGAAGGCCGTCTCTAATCCTGACACATTTGATTTTGGACTTACATCTAAGATCACCAATTGTTCATCGTCTAGATGTTTGTACAACCAGTTAACGGAAACTACAGTAGTTTGCATATAAAGAAGTATATTTAATTCATAAATTTCAAAAATCTCCGCACCACATTTTGTCTTTACTTTACCTTCTTAAAAACAAATTCGTCTGCTCTGTTGCAATATATATTTTAGTAGGGACAAATCGAACCTCATCCAATACTTAAATGTCTATGCGCCCATTAATGATGTATAAATAAGATTTTAAAGATCATCTGACTTATTTATTTTTAATTGAAAAAAGCAAACATCTGCATGGACATAGTGCGCAGGTAATCCCGTAGTATTTTTCAATTTTTTAATACCCAAAAAATCAAAACCTTTAGAAGTATAATAAGCAATCAAGCCTTCATTATTTCCACAAGTATCCATACGTAACCAATCCTTTTGGTTTTGAATAGCATATTCTTTTGCCCAGCCTACAATCTGTTCCATCAATTGTTTTCCTTTAAATATTGGATTTGCAGCAATACGATGAAGATAAACGGCAGGATCTATATTTTTTTCTTCCCAAATCAAAGGATCACTAAATGCAGTAACCCAAACACAAGCCACTTCATTATCTATCCATAATTTCCAATGTTGGTTTCTTTTGATTTCTTGTCGAACCATTTCCTTATCAAAAACAGGCCAAGCATTACTAGGAAATTTTATTTTTTGAAATGCTGTTGCTTTTTCATAAAGATCAAAGATTAATGGTAAATCTTCTAAGGTACTTTGTTCAATTTTCATTTCTTATTTAAATTATTTTTCATTTTCCAAAGATTGCTTCGGCATGGTTTACCTACGCATCTAAACGAACAATTCAAAAAAATGACATCCGTAACGAATACATTATATAGATCCAGAAATCTGAATTATTAAAAATGCAATTTCATCCCTTCATGTGATGCCTTGAATCCTAGTTTTTCATAAAAGCGTAAAGCATCTGGTCTTTTCTTATCTGTAGTCAATTGGATAAGATGTGCACCTCTTTCTTTTGCACGATTAATGGCCCAAAGAAACATCTTTTCACCCATTCCTTTGCCTCGTTGATCTTCTCTTACCCGAACCGCTTCTATTTGCGCTCGTATCCCTCCTTGGTACGTTAAGTATTGGATAAAGGATAATTGAAGAGTGCCAACAATTTCTCCATCTTCATTTTCAACAACCGTTAATTCTTGATTGGGATCATTGTTTATTTGTTCAAAAGCAAGGTAATATTTCTCAGGTAAGGGGTCATTAAAGTCCTCTCGTTTTTTCCCCAACATGTCTTGGGCAATCATTTTAACAATAAAAAATACATCTTCTTTTTTTGCTTTTCTAAATTTCATAACATGCGTTTGATTAGATCAAGATTAATAATAGGGTCTTATATTACACCTTATTTTAACAAAATAATCTCCAAAAAAATTAGGCGTTTAATATAAAAAAAGATTTCATTCTAGTATTGTTTATTTTCATTTCATCCAAGCATATTTTCCTTATATTCTCCAATCTTCTTTAGTTCTCGTTCTTTAATTCTTTATAATTCCCTGTAGCAAATTGATGAAGAAATCCACAGTCTAAACACAAGTAGGCTTCAACTTCGTACTGTCCAAACTTATACCCACCCCAAAAACCTTGGTCTTTCATTTGTGGGGAATCAAAGGTATATCCATACTTAGCCCGCATCTTCCCAACTTCGAATGATGATCCAGCACAGTTCATACATTTTTTGAGTTTATCTTCTTTTTGTTCCATAGGTTATTATTTTTTGGGCATCCATTTTTTTCACTCTAAAAAGTGATCACTCTAGGAGAGTACTACCATCATTAATATTAATTTAAAATCCATTTTATTAGTTCATCTTTATCTACAATTGACCAACTATGTGGATGTCTATATCCGTTTCTTCTAAATCCTTTATTTTGGGTTTCAATAAGTTCTACTTTGGTATTATTTAATTGATCTTGTATTTCATTCGCTAGTGCTTTGATATAGAATGCATTCATTTCATCATAATTATTCCTTCGATTCTCCTTCCACCAAAGGGTATCGGGTTCCGTATACATTCTTATTTTAAGGTTCCTTAGATCCGTTAAATTATTTATGTTTTTCGTACGACAGGTATAAGGTGAATGTTTTTCATAATTACGAATTCCATTTTCAATGTTTCCAAAATGCTCATCGAATTGTGTTATGATTCCTTGAGATTCTTGGACTGAAGCTGGCATGAAATTTCTTTTCACATTCTTTTGAGCACATTGATACAATGCCAACAAATCAACGGGAGAATCAACCAAAAATAAACCTTGAGGTTGAATCGACGATTGTTGTTCTATCAAATAATTAGATAATAATAAAGAAATATTTCCGCCACTTGAAAACCCTCCTATATAAATATTCTCTTTAGATAATATATGCTTTTCGAAGGCATGTTCTAACGTTGATTTTAATTTATTTTTTTCGTTTTCTTCAAGCCATAGCCTTCTATTGAATTTTGAATATAATAACGTAACCCCATTTAATTCTGCTAAACTATCTATTGCGAACTCTCGCATAATGTCAATAGGACTTTCTGGAAACCCTCCAAAGAGAATAAGGGTGGCCAATGGATTTGATTTTGTCTTTTTCAGCAAATAATCTTCTGTTTCTATAGTTTGAATTCCTCCTTGCACCTCAGAAACAACCTGCTCCTTTTTAAAGTTACATCCCCAAAACAAGATTACTAATGTGACGGTTATTATATTTTTCATAATAAATCGAATTTAAGGCTTCACACTTTGCATGAATTATCTCCTACACAAGGTATCCTATGGAGTCTCAAATTATACTTCAACAAAAAACCTGCCCTTACACACCTACACCAAAACACAAAGTAAGTAATTACTTACTTTTTAATTCGAACCACAAAAACAGGCCGACCATCTTTCACTTTGTTGATCTCTCCTCCCAGTGTATATTCGTTGTTTAGTTCGAGTTGATTCAGATCAAAATAAGGTACTTGCTTCCCTACTCCATCTACAATTTGCTCAGCATAAGCCGACTCAATATACAAATATTCTACAGGGTATTTTATATACTTTTTCAATTTTTCAGGGATCAATATTTCACCAGAAATATACTTCATTTTCTCACCATCCCATTTAGCCAAAAATTTTGAATAATAGGTCATCGTACACATCGATACTTTGACATTCCGAATTCCTTTAGGGTTTTCTATTTGAATATCTTTAGCACAAGGGGTATAAAATAAGTCTCCATTCCATCGGTACTCTGCTCCACGCCAAATCGTGGCTTTCAAGGAAATAGCAATAGATAAAACTAAAAAAATCAAGGACAATACCATATATCGATTGGTCTTATTCTTCCTAAAAGAAAAAGTCAGCACGATATGGATTAATGTAGCCGCATATAGAAAAGCGATACCAAAAAGATCACCTAATCCCAGGCCAAAAGAGATTTGTTTAAAAAAGGTACCCACTACACAAAGTGAAATTAAGAAACCTAAAACAAGGAGATTGAATATTTTCCAAAAATTGCTCATGGGCTTTGTTTTTCTTCGAAAAAATAAATCTATTCTAAGTACTAGGACAAACTAAATTAATACTTAATGAACTACTATTTTTCCATTCTTTAAATATCATTTATGTTGTCCTAGTTATTAAGTTACCTTAATTCTTCCATTTCTGCTAATAATCGTTGAATTCTATTGATCGTTCCTCCATAAATTGATTGCACTTCTTTTTGGAAAAAATAATTCGATAAAAAAGAAAGCACTATAGCAATGAGCCCAATGACCAACATCCACGCTAAGGGTACACCTCCCCACATATAAAGATTGGAACTTGTAGAAAATTTTTCCAACAAGGTTTCTCCAATAAAAGGAACAAAGAAATTAGTTTGTAATATTCCTAAGGTAAAACCAATAAATAATAAAGGAAGCCAAAGACGATAAACCTTAGCAAAAAAGGAAAGCAATTCTTTAAACCATTGATCAAAGGCTTTTAGATAAGCATAACTCGAATTACCCAAATTTAATCTATCTAATTGATGCATCGCCCTTTGTCCAAAAATGGCAAGCAGCATAAATAGTAGCCCTATACCTATCCCTAGTAAAGGTACACCTCCAATAATGAATGCCACCATCACCAACACGCCTGTAATAAACAAAAGAATAATATTCGTTTTGTACTTCCGCTTAAATTCATCAATAAAATATACCGATTGAAGATCATCCAAATGCTTTATTTTGGGTGTTGAAAATACCTGATTATCAAACCCTTCTTTCCAAATTTGTTCAATTGACTTTTCCATTTAAAATCTTTTTTAATCGTTTTTTAATTCGATTGATTCTTGCTCCAATATTGGAGGAGTTGGTACCAATGATTTCTGCAATTTCTTGATATTTCTTTTCTTCTAAATAAAGTAATATCACTGCACGATCTATTTCCGCCAACTGCTTAATCGCGGCATACAAATGGTTGATCGCTTGATCATCAAACGTAGAATGGACTTCATCTATTATCGGTTTACCTTCATTGGTCAATAAAGGCGAAACAGCAATTCTTTTTTTCTTTTGAAGCGTCAAACAAACATTCAATGTTAACCGATAAATCCATGTAGACCATGAAGATTTTGCATTGAAATTATCTTTGCTTTTCCATATTTGCAAACAGACCTCTTGGTAGTAATCTTCAAAATCTTCTTGGGTATTGGTATAAGCCCTGCAAATTTTGATAATGATTGCAGCATGTGGTAAAATAGATATGTGATAGAAATCGGTACTCACTTGTTTTTT
>JAHDCJ010000057.1:0-2638 GCA_020629935.1 Saprospiraceae bacterium
AGTTGTAAATATTTTAGCCAAAAATTAATTAAAGTCTTTATCCTTGAATAATCAACACGTCGTTTCACTTAAAAAAGCAGGAATATTTCAGAATCAGCAATTAATTTTGACCGATGTCAATCTAGAAATCAAAAAAGGAGAATTGGTTTATTTGATTGGTAAAACAGGTTCAGGAAAAAGTAGTTTGTTAAAAACTTTATATGGCGAATTACCACTTAAAACGGGTAATGGCCATATTGCAGGTTTCGATTTAAATACTTTAGAAGAAAAAGATATTCCGTTTTTAAGGCGCCGATTGGGGATTGTATTCCAAGATTTTAACTTATTAATGGATCGAAATGTAGAGGATAATTTACTGTTTGTTTTGCAAGCTACAGGCTGGAAAGACAAAGAGAAAATGAATATTCGAATAAGTGAAGTATTGCAACGGGTAGGTTTAAAAACCAAGAACCTAAGTATGCCCTTTGAATTATCTGGGGGTGAGCAACAACGAGTGGTTATTGCTCGGGCTTTATTAAACCGACCACAAATTATTTTAGCTGATGAGCCTACAGGAAACTTAGATCCTGAAACTTCAGATACAATTATCTTGCTTTTATTAGATCTTTGTAAAGAATTAGAAACGAGCATTCTACTCGCCACCCATGATTATTACATGTTGGAGCGTTTCCCCGCGCGGATTGTGCGATGTCAAAATGGTCGATTAATGCTTCAAGAAGGATTTGAGGTGTAATTTATCGATACATTACTTGCTTTACTGCATCCACTACCCTTTTTGTATTGGGTAAATAAGCTTCCACAATGGTTGGCGTATATGCTAAAGAAACATCATAACTATTGACTCTTATCACTGGTGCATCTAAATAGTCAAAGGCATATTTTTGCACTTCATAAGCAATTTCAGAAGACACAGAAGCAAAAGGCCAAGCTTCTTCAACGGTAACAATACGATTCGTCTTTTTAACGGACTCTACAATTGTTGGATAATCTAAAGGACGAATTGTACGTAGATCAATAACTTCTGCTGAAATTCCTTCTTTAGCCAATTCATCGGCGGCTGCAAAAGCGACTTTCATCATTTTATTATAGGAAACAATAGTTACGTCGGTGCCTTCTCGTTTGACTTTAGCTTCACCAATAGGCAATAAATATTCTTCTTCTGGAACAGGGCCTAAGTCAGAATACATTACTTCAGATTCCATAAAACAAACAGGATCATTATCGCGAATAGCAGATTTAAGTAAACCTTTAGCATCATAAGGATCAGAAACGGAGATCACCTTAAGTCCAGGCACTGTACCTAACCAAGATTCAAAAGTTTGAGAGTGTTGTTGGCCTAATTGGCCTGCAGCACCTGTTCCGCCTCGAAATACAATAGGACAACTATACTGCCCTGCGGACATACTTAATAATTTAGCGGCAGAATTGACAATTTGATCAAAAGCTAGCACCGCAAAATTCCAAGTCATAAATTCGATGATCGGACGTAAGCCATTCATTGCTGCTCCTACACCTATTCCTGCAAAACCAAGTTCTGCAATTGGGGTATCAATAATACGTTTTGGTCCAAATTCAGCCAACATGCCATTGGAGACTTTATATGCTCCATTGTATTCAGCGACTTCTTCACCCATTAAAAAGACTTTTTCGTCTAGGTGCATTTCTTCTGTCATTGCTTCTCTAAGCGCGTCTCTAAATCGTATTTCTCTCATGAATCTAACTTGTTTGTAAAGGCGAAAATTCGCTATTTTATATCCATTAAAAACGTTAAATTATGGATAATCTATTAGATCGACAAGGGAATATCTTTTTTTTTTAATAAGACTATTATGAAGTTTGGAAATAAACTAAAAACGATATTGAAAACCAGCACGTAAACCTGAAATTTGATGGCCTGATTTTAGTTTATAAAAGCCGTTGTTTGTAAAATCATTTAGATTTTGTCTATATGCCAAATATAAATTTAAATGAGGATTTGCTTGGTAGTTTAGGCCAAGAGAAACCAAAGGATTTACTGTATTTTTGATTGTTGTTTGTTTTTTAGACTGGTTCGTCATTTCTGAAAAACTGACATCATCCATGGTATTCGTTGCTAGTGTATTTGCTTCTACAAAGTACCCTAAATTTAGACTGGAATAAATCGCCCACTTTCGTTTGAAAAAATATCTTGTATGTAATCCAATATTCAGCTCATAAAATTGAAGGCTTTCAGTTTTATTATCGAGTGATCCGCCTAAAGAAGTAGAAATACCTGTAGTATCAGGATCATTAACTTCACTAGTAGTTGGAAATGTATTTTCTTTTAAATCTCTTATATAACTGAACGAGGCGGAAGCTCCTAATTCCCATTTCTTTATTCGCTTACCCGTTTCTAATTGCATTCCTATTCCTTGCATTCCTGTATGAAGATATTTATACTCTGCCCCAATCCCAAAATATCCTGTTTTTGATTTAATTTTTGTGTTTACAGTTGGTTTCTTAACCTTTTGAATAGCTTGTTCAATGTCTTCTATTTCTAATGGATCAAGATTCATTTTACCGAGTAATTGCTCACTTACTTTCTCATTAACATTCGACTCATTAAAGTGAGTTGCGAAATCTGGTGTCACCTCTAGATTGCTTGGTAATTCTTCTTCTT
>JAHDCJ010000057.1:2738-33348 GCA_020629935.1 Saprospiraceae bacterium
CTTAGAGTGTCATTAGTAGAAAACCAATAAATAGAGAGTCCTCCAATGATTAAAACCATAGGAAAAATCCACCACCAAATGAATCCTCTCCGTTTCTTTTTTTCTTCAGGTAAGTGTTCATCCAATAAAGAATGCATTTGATCCCAGCCTTTATTTACCCGTTTAGGATCATTCCAATCCATTGGGTTATCTTCAATTTTCACTGGCATAGCGATCTGTTTTTTGTTCTTGATAATAGGAAGCCAATAAAACTTTTAATTTTTTTCTTGCTTCCGATAAATGCCATTTTGAGGTACCTACACTAATATCTAATGTCTTAGAAATTTCGGGATGGGTATAACCTTCAATCGCATATAATTCAAATACTCGTTGGGTAGCTTTGGGTAAAGTATACACCATTTGTAAGAGGTCGTCTAGATACATTTTACTTAATATTTTCTGGTGATAAGAGGCATCTTTTTCTTCGAAGATCATCATAGAAGTATATTTGTTTTCTTTTCTAAAAAAATCAGATAAACTATGAAAGACCAGTTTTCGCACCCATCCTTCTAATGATCCTTTAAAACCAAATTGATCAATTTTTTTAAAGACTCTAAGGAAGCCGTCATTCAGGATGATCATGGCTTTATCTTCATCTCGGGTATGTCGCATACACATACTCATCATTTTTGGGAAAAAACGACGATAAAATAACTCTTGAAATTTACGTTCATTCCGAACGCAACCTTCTACAAGTTCTTTTTCTGTATATGTTCTTTTAAAATTCATTATCCAAATAAAATTCCAAATCTTAAAGTGAATCTTTGGTATCGCATAAACTCTGTTCTAATCGAATCCCATTCTTGAATTTCGTAGGTTACTTTTTGTAATTTAAATCCAAGATCTAAAGTAAATAAGGCGTCTTTGTTTGAACCAATTCGGTAACCAATCGAAGGATAAAACATAGGTCCAGGTTTCCCTCCAATGATATCAGATGCCGGGGTCTTTAATGGCATCCCGAGGCCTAAACCAAGGCTATAGAATGGACTGTGAATTCGTTCAAGTAAGTATCCTCTCGCTTCTGCATAAACCGGCACAACTAAACGCGCGGAACTCGGTTCGAAAGCATCAATACCTGCACCAAGGCCTACTCCAATCCAACGATTAAATTGATAACCTGTTACGTTGTGAAGACCGATTCCGACGTCGAAATTATTCCAATCATTACGACCACCTGAAAAATCTAAAGATAAGAAATTGTAAATACCTTTTTCTTTAAAATTATAGACCTTCTCCCCTTTTACATTGATTAACTCTTGAACTACTTTTTTTACTTCAGTGGAAGAAAAAGTTAAGACATTTCCACCCAAAATTTCGATAACCACTTTATCATTTGGTAGATACTCTTTTATTTTTCCTCTAAACTCACTTCCATCATTTAGGTAAACTACATCTACATGTTTTAGGTCTTCTAATTCTTGACTATAGATTATGCCAAAACCAAGAAAAAGGAAAGCAAGGATAATTGATATTTTTTTCATGATTATTTTCTTAATTGGTTAATTTCTTTTTAATACAAGTACTCGATTATCTGTCGTATATAAAAATACTTTTTGTCGTTTAAATTCATAGGTAACCACTTCATTCATCAGAGTTGCATATTGTAATGCAAAATCGTCATCGCAACAAATTTCAGAGCAACCAAAACTTAATTCTATCGAGTCTGGGCTTATGGAGTAATACCCTCCACAACTATTGACATCTAATTCACCCTCTAATGTTCCTTCCTCTGTAAACGTTACTAGGTAGGTGTTTGGCGCTTGGGTGGTACCATTATTATTTTCATATTTAACCACTTTCCAAGTATCAATAATACTCATTAGTTCTTCTTCTTCTGTTTTTTGACAAGCTGCAAAAACAAGGACTGTTAATGTTAAAATGATGTATTGTTTCATAATAAAATTATCTAGGCGTTTGAATAATACTAATCTCTTTTAAATTAGAAGGATTACTATAGTCGAATTGACGGAACCCATCTTCTCCAATAACTAAAAGTAAACCATTAGGTAAAGCGATCACATCGGTAGCTTGAAAATCTCGAATAAAATCAATTCGGTTTCTATCTAATTTTTCAGGATTGGTAATATCAAAAACTTTTAAACCATGGCTTCCTTCACAAAGGAATAAATTATCTTCGCTAATCGATAAACCATGTGGATTTTTCATTGGAAAACTTTCTACCAAAGATGGATTAGTTAAGGAGCTAATGTCGATCAAATCGAGTTGATTTGAAAAGCCATCGCACCAAGTTCCAGAGCGTAGCGTAACATAAGCATAATTGTCTTTTACAAAAACGGGATCGCAGGCATTGGCATGTTGAAAATTAGACATAAAACTAGGTGTTCCTGGGTTTACTAGACTATAGATAAACATCCCTGAAGCAGAACCGATAAAAAGATTATTTTCGTAAGGGAAAATGGTTTCAATATCCCAACCTAAAGGTACTTCACTTAGCGCATTGGGCAGCGCACCATTTGTTAATCCAAAAGTATATAAATTGCTTTCGTCTACAATATATAGATAGTCTCCATAAATGGTAAATCGAGCGAGTGAACCTCCAGTACCCGTTCCTCCTTGTTGTGTGCCATCTAAAGAAGCATTAAAAGGGCCACTCTCTTGAAAAAAGACACCGCCTCTAAATCCACTATTCGAATTACATTCTACCATTTCGGTAACCTCTTCTTCTTCATAATATCCAAGATATTGATCTTCTCCATAATCATGGAAAGTGTATATATCTTCTACTCTATTTAAAAATATGGGTTCATAAAGATTGCTAATATCAATGGTAACTAAATCATGATAACTATCTGCATATAGGATATTGTCTTTTACGGCAATATCTACATTACCATTAATTTTGATGAAACCGATATTGGTTGGTGAACTAGGATCAGAATTATCATAAATGTGTATTCCTTTATAAAGTTCATTAATAAAAAAGAAATCATGGTATACATATATTTTACCTGGTTTGATTAATTCTTGTGGACTTTCATTTACTACAGGTTGACGCATTTCAGCTTTTGTGAAGAAGACTGGAGTTCTTTTTACATATGTTCTTTCTGCGGTACAATGGTCTTTTGCACAACTTTGAAAAAGAAACATAAGAAGTAAACTTGCAACTAAAAATTGGAAAGTATATTTCATAATTGAAAATTTGTGATTTAAAAATTGTTCTTTGATTGGATAGACCACAAGGAAAGATAAAAGGGTTGGGTAATTTTATCTTTTTTTCGAAAAAAAATAAAAAAGGAATACGATTTTCTACTTTATTTGAACCGAATTGCTTTAACTGGTTCAACTTTAGTGACTAAGTATGAAGGGATTATCAATACTAAAATGGTAACAACAACTGTCATCAAGTTTAGTAAGAAAATAGTAAATAAATTTAAGGCTACAGGAGCTACGGAAACATAATATGCTTCTTGAGGTAAAGTAATAATACCAAATTGCTGTTGAATGAGACAAAAACCAATACCTATTGCATTGCCAATTAAAATTCCCATTCCAATGATATAAAAGGCATGGTAGAGGAATATTTTTCGTACCGACCAATTTTTTGCTCCTAGTGCTTTAAGGATACCAATCATGTTGGTTCTTTCTAAGATGAGAATCATTAATGCCGTGATCATATTGATAATAGATACGATAATCATCAGAATGATGATGATGCGCTCATTGACATTTTGAAGTTCCAACCAACTAAATATGCCTGGGTAGATTTCTTTTATGGTATTTGAATAGAGTTCTGGTCCGATATAATTATAGTATACGTATTCACCAAAGACTTCTAAGTCTCGTATATCTTCAATAAAAACCTCAAAGCCACTGACTTCATTTTCTGTCCAACCATTGAGTTTTTGGATTTCCCGAATATCAATTACTGCAAATTTTTGATCGTATTCTTCGAGACCCGTTTTATAAATTGCACATGTTTTAAACCGACGAACGAGTTCTTGTCCATTTTCAACGAAAAATATATCAAAGACATCTCCTAGTTTTACATTAAGTCGTTTAGAGGTACTTTCAGAAATCATGATATTTCTTGAAGAAGTTTCCCCATAAGGTAAACGTTCTCCTTCAACAATAAACTTACTTAAAAAATCCCAATTAAAATCATCACCAATGCCTTTAAGTACAATGCCTTCGAGTTGGTCTTTAGTTTTGATAATCCCTGCTTTATTTGCATAAGATTGGATGTGACGAATACCTGCTTTAGTTTTGGTTTTATACTCATAATCAAAACCAAGGAATTTACCTTGTTTCATGTATTCTACACGTCCTACGTCGGTAATATACGTGTCAGCTGGATCTGCTTTAGGACTTCCAGGATAGAAATTTTGTGCTTTTAAAATAGGAATAGATTCAATCGAATTTTCTACTTTATAATGTCGAATATGAATATGTCCCCAGAAACCAAAAATTTTCTCACTAATCTCGTTCTTAAACCCCGTTACCAAGGCAGTAGCAATAATCATAACGGCCATACTTACCGCAATAGCAGCAATAGCAATTCGTATGATTTTACCAGAAAAAGAACTTCGATTATTAGAAGCTACTCGAAGCGCAATAAAGCGTTCAAAATTCATAGGGTAAAAATAGAATATTTAAGTAGTTCGTAAAAATAAAATACAAAATACCTTTCAAATTAGATCAATCTCTATTGAAACGTTCGTTCTCATGTTCTATTATAAAATCTTTTGGTAGTTCTATTTTTTTTCCTTCAAAATAATTAATTTCAAAAACCACTTAAGTTCTAGGACTTAAATATAAAATATCCTCATGAAGGTTTATATTTGTGATGAATAGCATTAAATTAAACTGGATGTCTTTATAATTGATTCAATGAGTAGATTTAGTACCATATTAGAAAACATTCCTGAAATAGGTCGATATATCCTATTGGGTAGTGTTATTTTTTATATAAGCTTCCTTTTTCCAGATAGTGTAAAGTTTAAATATCAATATGGTCCTAGTCAAACTTGGGCTTATGATGACCTAGAAGCTCCTTTTGATTTTGCGATAAAAAAAACAGAAGCGACTATTGAAGAAGAAAAGCAACGTCTTCGTTCAAGTTTTAGTCCATATTATCGTTATGACAGTGACATTGCCTCCATCCAAAAAAAGCAATTTAGCCAAGAGTTAAAAGATATTATTGTAGATTTTGATCAAGATCCGCTTTATGAAGGAATCACTAAAAATGCGGCTAAGTATGAAGCTTATGGCCTTAGGTTACTTGATCAAATTTACAAAAAGGGAATTATTGAATTAGATATTAGTCATCCGAAAGAAGACGGAAATTATAAGATCAATGTCATCTACCCTACTTCTACTGAACAACTTCGAATTGTAAAGCTATTCACGCCACAAACCGCTTATGATTTTGTTACCGACTCGCTCCCATTTTCTGGATTAGAAGCGGCTCGTATTTTACTTTCTCCTTTAGAAAATGCCTTAAAATCTAATATTCAATTTCAACCTGAGTTTACAGAAAACAAATATAATGAAGTAATTAATTCACAAGTAGTTACTTCAAAGGGCATGGTACCTAAAGGGACGGTTATTGTTACACGTAATGGGGTGATTACAGACACCATTTATCAACAACTCGAATCTTTAAAGGCAGAATATGTCAATCGGATTTCGAAGAACAAAAGTAGTACTTTAATTTTCTTTGGGTATTTACTCTTAACTAGTTTGATTTTAGGTGTTTATATGGCTTATTTAAAAACCAATGCCCTAAATGTGTATTTAAGTTTCCGACAGCTCACCTTTATGTTGATGTGGATTGTCTTGTATAGTACGGTGGTTTATCTTTTGGTACGTACAGAAATGATGAGTTTATATGCTTTACCTTTTTGTTTAGCGCCCATTATTATTAGCAATTTTTATTCTGCGCGGTTGGCTTTATTTACTCACATCGTGATTATTTTGATTGCTAGTTTCTTGTCTCCTTTGGGCTATGAGTTCACTTTTATACAGGTATTGGTCGGAATTGTGGCGGTATTATCCAATGTACAAACAAGATATAGCAGTAAATTTTTCCTTTCTATTTTCTATTTATTAATCGTATATCAATTGACCTATTTTGGATTATCACTAATAAAAGAAGGCACGATTCAAGGGATTGAGTGGTCTGCCCATGGC
Source organism: Saprospiraceae bacterium (assembly GCA_020629935.1). Taxonomy (GTDB): domain Bacteria; phylum Bacteroidota; class Bacteroidia; order Chitinophagales; family Saprospiraceae; genus JAHDCJ01. The sequence goes on from JAHDCJ010000057.1 coordinate 8,928, forward strand.
TGGCTTTTCTTAAATGCTTTCCTTACCTTATTGGCTTATCCACTAGTTCCATTACTTGAAAAAATATTTGGTTTTACTTCAGACATTACCTTGGTAGAACTTTCTGATTTAAATCATCCTTTGCTAAAAGAATTATCACTCAAGGCACCAGGAACTTTTCAACATTCTTTACAAGTGGGCAATTTGGCAGAACCTGCCGCTACCCATATCGGCGCCAATGCATTATTGGTAAAAGTCGCTGCATTATACCATGACATTGGTAAAATGGCTGCACCTGATTATTATATAGAAAATCAAAACAAGGTAAGTCCCCATGATAAACTTTCGTATTTGGAAAGTGCAGAAATGATTATTCAGCATGTTACTGAAGGGCTTAAAATGGCTAAAAAGGCGAGCTTACCTAAGGTAATCATTGATTTTATTGCCAGTCATCATGGTACCACACGAACCGAATTTTTCTATAGAAAATATTTGGAAGAAAATCCGAATATAGAAGTTGATGAATCTAAATTTAGGTATCCAGGGCCCAATCCTAAATCAAAAGAAGAAACGATATTAATGATTGCAGATTCCTTAGAAGCGGCTACAAAAAGCCTAAAAGAAAAAACAGAAGCAAGCATCAATGATTTGACAGATAAAATTATTGCTGGAAAAATTACGCAAGGTCAATTCGTAGATTCTCAATTAACATTTGATGAATTGGCTGCCTGTACTGCAATATTTAAAAAAGTATTGAAAAGCATCCATCATGTGCGCATTGAATATCCAGAAGAGAAAAAAGAAGCATAATGACAAAAAGAAACCGCCTCTTAAATCTTTGTTGATTTTGGAGGCGGTCCACACTATGAGAACACCATCTTTAAACTCCGAGATGGAGATTGTTTCTTTTACTTATAATTAAACAAATCTTATGCCAAGATCTATATATTAATTAAATATTTTCCTTTTGAACCCTTTTTTTTAACAACTATTACAAACCTTTTGACTACAATCTCCAAATATCATCTCCAATTCTTCCTGCTACTAATTCTTTGCCTATCTTCTTGTAAAGAAGAAACCCAACGATTAAGTAATTATGCAGTCCATGGTCTTGATGTGTCCCATTATCAAGGACAAATTGATTGGGAAACGGTATTAGATAAAAAGATTGATTTTGTTTTTATAAAGGCTACAGAATCTGATTCCTATGTAGATAGTTTATTTTTAAAAAATTGGGAGGCATTGAAAAATACATCTGCTCTTAGAGGAGCCTATCATTTTTTTCGCCCGCAGGTTAATCCTAAAAAACAATTTGACCACTTTAAAAAAATTGTACAACTTGATAGTACAGATCTCCCTCCCGTGTTAGATATTGAAGTATTAGATAAGGTTTCTAAGGAAAAAATTCAATCTTCGTTAAAGATTTGGCTTGAATTAGCTACCATCCAGTATGGGAAAAAACCAATCATTTATACCAATCAAAAGTATTGGAACACCTATTTAGACACCAAATATTTCCGAACTTATCCACTTTGGATAGCTCGCTATAATCACCAAAAGCCCATATTAAACAACCAAAAGAAATGGATATTCTGGCAATATGGCAATCGAGGAAAATTAGAAGGAATTAATGGTTTTGTTGATTTTAATGTATTTAATGGAAGCAAAAATGAATTTAAGGCATTTTGTTCATCAAATTAAATGATCGGGTTATCTGCATCCATGATTCTTGCTTCATTTCGCATAATAATTTGCCCAGAACCTTCTCTACTTTTCCAAACTTCAATTCCTCGCCAAGTCTGTCCACAATCATTTTCTAAAGTACAACCATCAAGAATCAATTTTCCACCAGGATGGACCGTAATTTTTGCTCCTTTAGGTAAAGCTAATCTACAATAAACGGTTAAACTTCCTCCTGCATAAATGGTAATATTGCCCTCTAAATCCTTTGCACAAGACCAATCGACTCGATCTCGAATATGAATGTGTCCTTCAGGCTTCAATTCACACCAAGTTTTTTCTACAATCTTACGTTGAGGCTTCTTTTTATTTGCAAAGTTATAATGTATTGTACCAATTTGACAAGGCGTCCAAGCATTTTGATGGGTATTATAATCCATCACATTATTAGACCAATATTGATTACAAGGCGGATTTGGTCCTTGTGCGAAACAATTAGTATGGCTTGGCGTGTCATCACAACCATCTTTACCTTGCCAAGAATGCCTTAGTCCTAAAGTATGTCCTATTTCATGATTCACTATACCATGACAATACCAAGCGCCTCGTACATGGGGTTTTCCATTTTTATATAAGGTGTCTTTAAAGTGATGATACATCCCAGCAATTTTAACATGATCGTTAAAAGCAATTCCCGTAAGCGTAGGTTTATAATACGGTGAAGCTATACTATCTGGGTGGTGTGCCATAACAAATACATTGACTACATCTCCTTTATTATTCCCATACTTCTCAAATTGATCTCTTTTGTAATTATTTCGATTTTTACCTGTTTTAACAAAAAATGCAAGTTCGTCATCATCATGATAATAAATACCAGTATCACCCGGTTTATTAGGATCTTTATATAATTTATATTGGTAGCGTGGAGATAAAACGGGGGTATTATTGTTTAATGGCAAATGCATTTTATTATTATCGATAATTTTTTTATTGGCTACCCAAAGCAAACCTTCTACATATTCTGGCATTTCTTTTTCGCTAAAACAACCAGTGCCATCCGATTTTCGCATGACATGAAAATTCACTTTTACATTCCGAACGGGTAAATGGTCAATATAATCCCCTTCTGGAATATAATTTAATGGATCATTGCAACGTGGATGCTCTGTAATACCATCCGCAGGATCGATTTCGATGTCTTTAATTGTAGCATATCTTACCTCAGTTCCTCCTCCACAAATACTAAAATTTATAGACATTAATAAAAGATAAATTGACCATCTCATCAGAAAAGTTTTTAAAGATTGAAAATTGGTTTATTTTTGTACCGTTTTCAGGGAAAGCATCTTAACTTACTCTAATTAAACAAAATATTTTGTACCCTCATAACTTAATTTAAAGTTGTTTATAAAATCAACCTCCTTAAGTTATTAAAATGGGCATATTTCAAAACCTAAAGAAATAATTATGAGATTTTATATTTTTCTATTTATCGTGTCTATAAGTTTTTTAGCTTGTAATAGCGAAAAAAAAGAATTTGCAAAGGTAATTGCTGACTTAGAAGCGCAATTGGAATCTTCACCTGCCAATAGTTCTGCGGGTGATCTTTTTAGTAAATATGATGAATATATCAATAAATTTCCCAATGATAAGGAATGGGGAGGACGCTACAAATACCGAGCTGCTTCCTTACAATTTGCAGCAAGAAATTACAAACAAGCCGCAGATGCATGTAAAGAAGTAATGGACAAGTTTAGCACTTCTAGTGCAGCCCCAAACGCGGCTTTATTACGCGCAAGCATTTATGAAGATAAATTTAACTCTGAAGCGGAAGTAAGAACTTCTTACCAATTTATAGTAGACAATTATCCTAATCATGAAGCGGCTGAAAAGGCCAATTTCTTTTTCAAACCACCTAAGGAACGTTTAGGAATTGAAATCGCTGACTTAGAAAAAGATTTATATTTGGACGAAGGTAAAACACGATTAAATAATCAAGTCGTAGCCAAATTGATACGAAAATATAGAGACTATTCGCAAAAAGTAAATGATGATCCCAATGGTTGTGTAAGTAATCTAATTAAGGCGTCTGATTTGTTGGCAAAAAGTTCCAACTTTGCTGCTTCGGCCCAAGTATTAGAAGGTTTAGAAGAACGATTCGCTACAGCTACCAATTTGCCTGATGCGATGCTTCAATTGGCAGAAGTTCAAGAAGAGGATTTAGGTGATTCAGAAGCTGCCACAAAAACAGCCAATCAACTCTTAGAAAAATATCCAAATTACAAACGAGCTGAAGAGGTTAAGTTCTACCTTAAACCAGCCAATGAAAAGGTAAATAATCGCATTGCCCTTTTAGAAGAAAAAATTTATGGGGATAGTTTAGCTACTCGTATTGATGTTAGATTGGCTAATCGATTAGTAAAGAAATATGAGCAATTTGCAAAATTAAATCCTAAAGACAGCAAAACGCCAGATTATCTTTTTAAAGGTGGCGAACTTGCTCAATCCACTAAAAACTTTTCTAAAGCATTGGAATTATGGCAAGAAGTACACAACAATTATAAGTCAAGTAAACGCGCGCCTCAGTCTTTATTTTTGCAAGGATATCTTTATGAAAACGAATTTAGAGATTTGAAGAAAGCAGAAGAAACCTATAAAGCTTTTATAAAAAAATATCCTACGAATGGTTTCGCTGATGATGCTAAATTTTCATTGGACAATTTAGGTAAAACACCAGATGAAATTATAAAGAGCTTTGATGAAAAAGCAAAAGCGAACGCTGGGAAATAATTTTTTCTTCTAAAAAATAAAAAAGATCCTATGACTTTCTTTCTTAAGTTATAGGATCTTTTTTTAGTTTCTTATTTTAAAATTTAAGCTTTAACATTTTTATAATACACATGGAAAGATAGAATCCGTTCCTATAGATGTTGTTTAATAAAAACCATAAAATGAAATCCTTAATTTATTCCCTTTTACTTGTTTTCTTTGTACTGAATTTATCTGCTCAAAAATATCTAGCGGTAGTAAAGAAGCAAGATCAATATGGTTTTATCAATGAGAAAGGTAAAGAACAAATTAAACCACAATTTGATTATGCTTTATCATTTAGAGAAGGTTTAGCACCTGTAAAAAAGGAAAATCTTTGGGGTTTTATTGATAAAAATGGAAAGACGATTATCCCTTTTGAATACCAAGAAGTCGTTTGGTTTTATGAAGGTTTGGCTGCGGTTAAAAAAAATAATTTATGGGGATTTATTAATAAAAACAATCAACCGCAAAGTAATTTTTCTTATGAAGAAACGTATGGATTTTTTGAAGGTTATGCCGCTGTCAAGAAAGATAACCAATGGGGATTTATTGATAAAAATGGAAAAATAAAAATAGATTTTCAATATAAACAGGCATACGATTTTCATAAAGGAATTGCACCTGTAGAAACATTCGATGGGCGTCTTATTTATATCAACTCAGAAAACCAACAGGTGGAAGGGAAATACTTGCGTAGTACTATTTTACTAAAAGATAAGTACGTCTTTTTTTATAAAAATCAATTCATTGGTGTTCGAAATACTAAAGGAAAAATATTACTTCAACCTGAATATAATGCGCTCTTAAAATTTTCAGGAAATCACACTTTCTTTAAAAAAGAAAATGCATTGTATGGCTTAATTTCGAAATCAGGGAAAGTTATTCTAGAACCAAGATATAAAGATGTTGGACCCATTTCTGAAAAGATGGGAGCCATTCAAGTAAAGAAAAAATGGGGTTTTATTCATGTAAAAAAAGGAGTACAAGTCCCACCAATTTATCAATCAGTTAAAGCCTATAAAAATGGATTAGCCCCTGTATCCAAAGAAGGAAAATGGGGATATATCAATAGTAAAGGACAAGTCGTAGTTGCCTATAAATACCAAGAAAATGACGATCCTTGGTTTGTACCTGTTCGATAATTTTACTCTATCTCTTGACGACCAAATCCAATGGTTTTCCTTTCGTTTTCTTGCTCTACTAAACTAAAGTCTTTCACATCATCCAGCAAGATGGTGCGTATTAATTCTGGACTCCGATCCGCTGCTGGCATATCGGCCATTCTAAGATGCTGATTGCGCACTACCTCTTTTACGATCTTTCGAATAGTTCGACCATTACCAAAGTATTTGTGTTTACTCTTCATCATCTTTTCAATATAACTGACAAGATGAGCTTTAGCATCTTCGGCCAAAATTAATTCTTCTTTTTCTATTAAAAGCAAAGCGATGTCAATCAACTCTTGATGATTATAATCTTCAAACGTAAATTCTTTATCAAAACGAGACATCAAACCTGGATTGGTTTCTAAAAACACCCGCATTTCTTCTGGATAACCTGCTACAATGACCATAAACTCTCCACGCTGATCTTCCATTCTTTTGAGCAAAGTTTCTATTGCTTCTCGACCAAAATCTTTGCCACTTGGGTTATATAAAGCATAAGCCTCATCAATAAATAATCCTCCACCAATCGCGCGATCTATTACCTCATTGGTCTTTATAGCTGTTTGTCCAATATAACCCGCTACTAAATCTTTTCTAGAGCATTCCACTAATTGTCCACGCTCTAAAATACCAAGTGCTTTATACAATTGAACGACAATACGAGCCAATGTCGTTTTTCCTGTTCCAGGATTTCCTTTAAAAACGGTATGTAAAGAAAAGGCCTTTTTTAAATCCTTTCCAATTTCTCGATAGTATCGGACCAATTTTACCATGTCTTCCACTTCCTCCTTAATATTGGTCAATCCAATTAAATCATTAAGTTGTTGCATGGCATCATGTAATAAAGGCTCATCAATTGGTAAATTGACAGACTTATCTTTTCCTTTGGAAAACACTTTTTCTACATCAGCATAAGTAATTAAGGAAAGCTTTTCTTCGTCTAATTTATTTGGATTTTTATAGGCATCCATTAAACGTAGTGCCATGTTTTGTTTGGCTTCATCAATAATCCCATTTACGTATCTTGCATTTCCAAAGTGCTTGTTTCGATTTCGGTAGGTTTCTACGACTTCATTGTGAATTAAAACACGGGCGTCTCCTGCCAAACTCACCTTCCGTTTTTCACAAGAATAGTCTGCAATTTGCATTAATTCATCTGGAGAATAATCAGGGAAATCAATTTGATGTTTGACCCGTGAAGCCATTCCTGGATTAGTGCTTAAAAAGCCATTCATCTCTTCTGGATAACCAGCAAAAATGACGCAAAGATCTTTTACATCTGTCAAGGTTTTTAACAGTACTTCAATGACCTCATTTCCAAAATCTTTCTTATCTCCTCCCCTGTTTGTTAATGCATAGGCTTCATCGATAAACAAAATACCACCCTTTGCTTTATCTACAATTTTCTTAACTTTTGGCGCGGTTTGTCCTATAAATTCTCCTACTAAATCTGCACGACCTACTTCAATTACTTTTCCATGAGTAAGTAATCCTAGGCTGTTATAAATTTTACCAAGCATCCGGGCAACGGTTGTTTTTCCAGTACCAGGATTTCCACTAAAGATCGTATGAAGACTCAGTTTTTCTCCTTCATCAATTCCTTTTTCTTCTCTTATTTTCAAAAATTGAATGTAAGTAGCAAGGTCATTAATTTGCATTTTTACAGAAGACAAACCAATAAGTGCTTCCAACTCTTTCTTCGCTTCTTCAAAAGTAACTTCGGTTTTTATAGAGCCTTGACTTACTTTACCTACTGCATTTGTATTCGTTGAAAATGTGGCAGAAGGTTCTGTTAAAACTTCTTTTTCTCCAGTTACTTTAAGAGGAATTACCGCGATCAATTGATCCATAAAAATAGCATGAAGGGTATAATTATCTTCATACCAAAAACCACCTTTATCTGAACCATACCCCGTATCAAAGGTGATCGTTTTTCGATTATCCGTAAAGTTTCTAAAATAGGTCATCATGGCTTTGTGTTGACCTGAATCATTATAAAAATTAAAAATCATTTCGAAAGGAAAATCATCTAAATCGGTCATTAGATTTTCTACGGTCATTTCAATATTAATGTACCGAGTTTCTTTTGAACTAAAAGCAGATAAATATTCTCGGTCTTTAATCGGCGTTCCTCCTCTAGGACTTTCAAATAATCGGATACTAGAAATATTAAAGTAAGGATTAGAAATTTCAGTGGGCAAACCCGCTTTGATTACATAAAACTGAGCAGTGCCTACCGAAGTACCATCAATAAAGCATTCCCATTTATAAATTCCTTTTTTCCACCATCCCGGATCTGGAGTTCCCCATCCTTCTCTAATATGTACAATGTTTTGCGCTTTAGAAATATGAATATCTTTGTTGATATCGCAAACTTGTTTTTCCGTTCTTAAATTTGTACAAATAATTCGAACTTTGCAATCCCAATCCTCTTCATCGAATAGTTTATTATAAAAACATAAATCAGAATAAATATATCGACATTCAATTTCGTCAAAGACCTTTCGATACTTTTTTACGTTCTTATGCAGATTTTCCTTAGAGGCAAAAGTTTTAATACTTTCTAATTTATATTTACCGCCAGCAGGTATCTTTGTCATATTCTTTTTTTTAAAGCTGTTCTTTTAAAAAATCATCAATGTGGGCGATCATCTGTACCCCACGTTCTTCCATTTCCGCTAAAGCCTTATCCACATCTCCATCGTTTAAATTAACGCCTCTACAGGCTTCTACAAACAAACTGGTCTCAAATCCTAGGCCCAAGGCATCTAATGCTGTAAATTTAACACAATAATCCGTAGCAAGACCTAAAATATAAACTTTTGTTACCTCTTTTTCTTTCAAAAAGTCACCTAGTCCTGTCGACTTTTTATGTCCATTATCAAAAAATCCGCTATAACTATCTATTCCTTGATCCGTACCCTTCGGAAATATTTTATCAATTTTTTCGATCTCTAAATGCTTTACAAATTCAGCTCCGAAACTTTCTTGTACACAATGGATTGGCCAAAGTACTTGAGGTAGACCATTGAGATCAATCACTTGACCAGGTTTACGCCATAGGTGCATAGCTGCAAAACTTCCATGATTTGCAGGATGCCAATCTTGGGTGGCAATGACTAAGTCAAAAGCGTCCATCAATTGATTGGCTAATGGGATGACCAAGTCGCCCTCTGGAACAGCTAAGGCTCCTCCTGGACAAAAATCATTTTGTAAATCTACGAGAATTAATGCTTTCATTTGTTTAAAATTTCCAAGCGATTAAATGTTCAATTTCTTCTTTAGTCAAGGGTGTTCTAATCCCTTCATTTTCTTTTTTCAAAAGACGAATTAAATAGTTTAGTGTAGGCTTCATCCATGCTATATTTCCATCATGTTGATGCTTAATGACTAATGCAATTTTATACAAATGACAAAGTCGATCAAAGAAATACTTTGCCGATACTTCAAGGCTTTCTTGTGATAAGTCGGCAAAGGTTTTCGCTAGGATAATCAATTCATTTTTTTCTTTTTCCAAAATAGAATAATCATCTTTGATCTTCTTTATTTCTTCTGAAATAATTGCCATCATTTTACTTAATCCTTTGGACTTAAACAAGGCACGAAGCATGTCAAGTGTCATGATATTCCCTGCGCCTTCCCAAATAGGCAAGACCATCATGTCGCGCATTATTCTAGGAATTACGGTATCTTCTATATACCCCATTCCTCCCATCAATTCCATACTTTCTCTTACCATATAAACGCCTTCTTGTGCGGTATATTTTTTACTCATTGGAGTTAAAAGACGAAGAAGTTCTTTTGCCTCTTCATCTCCTTGATCAGCTAAATCAAGTGTTTCTATCGTATGAAAGGTAAGTAAAAATAAGGCAACGTAAGAAGCCCCAAGTTCTTCCAATTTATCTCGAATTAAGGCGTGACTTAAGGCCGATTTTCCAAATGTATTTCGAAAGGATAAAAATTGGTAGGCTTCTATGATCGCTCTTCGAGTTCCACTCAATGCGGCTACTGCATTATACAAACGAGAGAGGTTAATCATTTCTGTCATGATCTTAAAACCTTGTCCTTCCTCTCCTATCAATTGACCAATAGTTTCTGTCAATTCTATTTCGGCACTAGCCATAGAACGCACACCCAATTTATCTTTAAGTCGATAAATCTCCATCGGATTCCGTGAGCCATCTTTTAATTTTTTTTCGACTAAAAAAATAGAAAGGCCTTTGGTCCCTTGTATGTTTTGATCTGTTCTTGCCAATACAAAAATCACTTCGGCATTGGCATTACTACAAAACCATTTTTCTCCATTTAAATAATAAAGATCATCTTTAAAATGACGAGCAGAGACCAAATTTGCGCCTACATCTGAGCCTCCTGCTTTCTCTGTTAAAAACATAGCTCCTGTATAAAAATCATTGGGCTCTAATGTGGAAAAATGAGGAAGCAATCGCGCTTGATCTTCTTCAGTAGCAAACTGTTGAATAAGTCGTGCTACCCCATCCGTCATACAAAGTGGACAAAAGACACCAAGTTCAGTCATGGCATAAAGAAACCCAATCCCAAATCCCATTTGATGTTGATAGCCACCAAAACGTTGTTGTAGATGTTCATCCCATTTCACATGAAACATTTGACTCTTTACGGCAATAGCAATTAAGTCTTGATATGAAGGATGAAATTCAATTTCAAATACTTCTTTACCATAAGCATCTCTTCGATTCAATTGCGGTGGATACCGATCTGCAAGTTGAGAAAGCTTGTTCATTTCTTGTGCAGCAATGGCCCCCATTTGTTCCATATGTTGGTCTAAGTAAGCAATCACTCGCGCAGGAATAAAGGAACTAAAATAGTCTTTCAAAATGAGATCACTTTGATAAAAATTTTGACTTTGTCGCGCATCTTCTGAAAGTACCTGATTTTTATTTTGCTTTTTAATCTTAGATTTCATATCTATTTATTTAGCGGACATATTAATTTCGAAGTTAAAACCAGATTTCATTTTTTCTTCATATTGAGCTTTGTCAAACCGATATAAATATGCGGGCCGATGCGGCACATCCTCTTGTCTTTCTAGTTGTTTCAAAATTCCCATTTTCAGAATCTTCGTTCTAAAATTTCGTTTATTGACTTTACCACCTAAGATGGTTTCATAAAGCGATTGAAGCTGACTTAAAGTAAATTTTTCGGGCAATAATTCAAAGCCAATGGGTTGATAACGTACCTTTCCTTTTAAGCGATCGATCGCCATGTTTAAAACCTTTCCATGATCAAAAGCCAAAGGAGGTAATTCATCAAGCTTAAACCATTCGGCATTATCTGCATCCGAAGAAGCGCGTACAGGATGTTCACTTAAATTCACCAAAGCATAATAGGCTACTGTAATCACTCGCCCTCTAGGATCGCGACCTGGATTACCAAAGGTATAGAGTTGTTCAAAGAAAACATCTGTCACGCCGGTCTCTTCTTCCAGTTCCCTAATTGCTGCGGTTTCTAAATTTTCATCCATATCTACAAAACCACCAGGCAATGCCCAATGTCCTTTAAATGGCTCTAGTCCTCGTTCAATCAATAGCACTTTTAAAGCGCTTCCATCTAATCCAAAAATGATACAGTCTACCGTGACTGAAGGTCTTGGATATTCGTACGTATAAGGCATAATTTGTTTTTATTTTATATTATTTTCAAGAGAAGATAATGGTTTAAGTAGTTGTCCTAGTACTTATTTTACTTTTGTTTTTTTAGATAAAAGTTTCCTGAAATTTGAAAATTGATTAATTATTTGTTTAAAATCATCAGGCAAATAAGTATTCATCTTGTCCATAATTTCTTTTGGAATATCAATATAATAGGCTTCAGAAATTGCTCCTGTCATGGAGGCAATGGTATCACTATCTCCTCCAATAGAGATTGCATTACGAATGGCATCTTCAAAATTTTCTGATTCCAAAAATGCAATGATAGATTCTGGAACACTTCCTTGACAACTCACATCAAATTTGTAGTTTGGTCTTATTTCATCTATTGTTCTATTCAAATCATATCCGAATTTCTCTTCTACATAGGTTTTGATTTCATGTTTAGATTTTCCTTTCCTAGCAAGAAAGACGGACATGGCAAGCGCTTGCGCACCTTTGATTCCTTCTTCATGATTATGTGTGATTTCCGCACTCTTTTTTGCTTCTTCAAGTACATGTTCTTCCTCTTCAAATGCAAAACCAATTGGACTTACGCGCATGGCAGAACCGTTTCCCCAACTATTATAAGGACCTTCAATGGTTCCTGCTAACCATTTCTTAAACGTTTTCCCATACCCAGCAGCAGGATATTTTTTTCCATATGCTTTTACCATTTCCTCATAGTCTTTCGAATGTAAAATACAATCGGCAATGGCTATGGTTAACACTGTATCATCTGTAAATTTAGACTCTTCTGTAAACAATTCAAAGTCTTTACTTTTGATGTTGTTCTTTTCCAATCTTGAACCGATAATATCTCCAATGATAGCTCCTATCATGTCTAATTAATTTTTATATTTTCTATTAACAGGAATATTTTTCAATCAATTTTTTCTTAAGTTCAGCTAATTTGGTCTCTAAACTTACTTCATATGGTTTTTCAAAAATGAAAGAGAATTGGTCTACCTGATTCAAACAAAATGTACGATGTGTGTGAATAGAAGGTTTCGAATAAACTAATTTTCCTTTGCGAAAAATGGGTTTTAATAAATCCTCGTAGGAAGTAGAGTTTGAAGAATATTTTTCTGAACAATCAAAGCCTTCATGATAAATGACATCACTTTCTGGAATCAAATTTCCTTCTCCATCTTTGGTAAAAAATCGACGGACTTGTTGAATACCTGGATTAGAGGTTTTAATAGCTTGTTCGGAAAGTTTGACTTTAAAATCCATTTTGCCTTCTGCATTTTCAAGCGCGGCTAATTTGTATACTCCCCCCAAAGCAGGTTGATCGTAACAAGTACTCAAACGCGTGCCGACGCCCCAAACTGTAATCTTTGCTCCCTCTGATTTTAATTGTTTAATTCGATATTCATCCAAATCATTAGAAGCTACAATTTGGGCTTCGGTGAAACCTGCTTCATCAAGTAACTGTCTTGCTTGAATACTCAATTCAGCAAGGTCTCCGCTATCTAGTCGAATACCATGCATCCGATATCCTCTTTCTTTCAAGGCTTTGCCTAAGACAATCGCCTTCTTTACGCCTTCATAAGTATCAAATGTGTCTACTAAAAATACGCAATTATTGGGCATTGCTTTGGCATAAGCTTCAAAAGATTCGAGCTCGGTATCAAAACTCATTACCCAACTATGAGCATGTGTTCCTTTCACTGGAATATCAAATAATTGACCTGCCAAGACGTTTGAAGTGGCTTCACAACCTCCTATAAAGGCCGCTCTAGAAGCTGATAATCCACCATCAGGTCCCTGTGCTCTTCGGAGGCCAAATTCTAATACTGGATCACCTTTTGCTGCATGTACAATTCGCGAAGATTTGGTCGCCACCAAAGTCGAAAAATTAATTAAGGTAAGTAATGTAGTTTCCAATAATTGACATTGAATTAAAGGACCACGAATTCGGACTAAAGGTTCATTAGGAAATACTAAAGTGCCTTCTACTATTGCATCGACATCACAAGAAAATTCTAAACGTTGTAGATAATTTAAAAAACTTTCTGAAAATAATGCCTTCCCATCTCCTCCTTTTAAACTTGCCAAATACTGAATACTGTCTACATCAAAATGAAATGAAGAAATAAAATCAATGACAAAGTCTAAGCCACAAGCAATAGCATAATTCCCTTTAAAAGGATTTTTTCTAAAGTATAAATGAAAAACTGCTTCTCTTTCTTGCATCCCATTGATAAAATATCCATTGGCCATGGTCAATTGATATAAATCTGTTAAAAGACTTAAATTGGTCTGGTAAATTTGCTGGATTTGGCTTGCCATAAAACAGTACTTAGTTTAAATTCTAAACTAAGGTAGTGGTTTTTTGAATATTAGTCAACTTTTATTTGGAAAAAATAATAATTTGGTGTTTTGAGGAACCCAAAATTAGTAGTTAAAATATTATACAGGATCGTTTTTTGCAAAATATTTATATCCAGAAACTGAATAGGTTTTATACCTTCTTTACTACTTATCTTATAGATGAAGCAAAGTACTTAATAATATTGAAACAAACCTTATTCTTTTGCGTTAAAATGGAATAATCAATATATTAAACATTTTTTTTACAATAAAATTGAAGCATTTTATACCTTAGCTTTTCAAAATAACTGATAATGAATTTAAGTTCCAATTGTATGCACCCCAATTTCAGCATGAAAACAATAAAAGCTAAATCCAATATAGCATTCTACTTTATTTTTGGAATGCTATTTATTCTATTTGCTCCTTCTACCCTATCTGCGCAAAAGGAAGATAATCAAGAGACCAAAATCATGTTGGCAACTCGTGTGGCAGAGGCACCAAAAATCGATGGGATTTTAGATGAGGCATTATGGCAAGAAGCTATTCCAATTACTGGTTTTACCGAAAGTTTACCCAAATTTGGTGATGTTCCAGAGGAACGAACCGAAGTACGTGTTTTATATGATGACAAGGCTGTGTATATTGGAGCAATGATGTATGATTCTGAACCTAATCGGATATTAAAACAATTAAGTGTTCGGGATGAAGAAAATGTAAATGCAGATAAATTTGAAATATACATTGATCCATTTTTAAGTGAGCAAAATGCCGAATTTTATGGTGTTACAGCGGCTGGTGTTCAATTAGATGCTCGTATTGAGAACGACAATTATGATGGAAACTGGGATGGTGTTTGGATTAGTAAAACAAAAATTACAGATTTAGGCTGGATTGCAGAGATTAAGATTCCATATTCTTCGTTGCGTTTTCCAGATCGAGACATTCAACGTTGGGGAATTAACTTTAAACGTGTATTAAGAAGAACTAGAGAAGAATTTTTCTGGAATAAAATAGATCCAACATCTGCTAACTTCATTCAACAATTTGGGGTTTTAGAAGGGATAACCAAAGTAAAACCACCACCACGTCTTGCTTTCACTCCATTTTTTGTAACCTACCATAAATATGTAAAGCAAGATGATCGAGATGCCAAAGCATGGGAACATCGTTTTTCTGGCGGGATGGATATTAAATATGGAATCAATGAAAGTTTGACTTTAGACATGTCTATTATTCCTGATTTCGGACAAGTTCAATTTGATGATGTAGAACTTAATCTTTCCCCATTCGAATTAAGGTTTGATGAAAATAGACCTTTCTTTACTGAAGGAACTGAGTTATTCAATCGTGCAGGCTTATTTTATTCTCGACGAGTTGGAGGAAGACCATTGAATTTTGATGATGTAGAGGCTCAATTGGGACCCAATCAAACATTAATTGACAATCCAGAGAAAGCGCAATTATTAAATGCCATGAAATTATCTGGTAGAAACCGTAGAGGATTAGGTATTGGTATTTTTAATGCCATTAACAGCAAAACTTTTGCTACAGCAGAATATGGAGATGGCATTTTGCGAGAAATACAATCTGGTCCAGCAGCAAATTATAATGTTTTTGTCATTGATCAATTATTACCAAATAATTCATTCGTTAGCTTTATCAATACCAACGTCATGCGTTTTGGAAATGACCGAGATGCCAATGTAACAGGATCCGAATTTAGAATTGGTACCAAGAATAATATGTTCGCCTTTTCTGGTAAAGGAGCTGTCAGTAATAAATTTGAGAAAGATGAGAATTTAGAAGTTCGAACGACTAGTGGATATGCATATAATTTAGGTTTTGGGAAAGTTGGAGGAAACTTCCTTTTTGATATTAGAAGAAATGTAGAGTCAAAAACATATGATCCTAATGATTTAGGCTTTTTGTTTAGTCCAAATGAGATTTCTCATTCAGGTAACTTAACCTACAGAGTCTTAAAACCATTTAGTATTTTTAATAATTTTAATGCTTCTGTAAATCTAAATCACAATTCTTTGTATGAGCCACGCAATGAATTTTCTAGCTTTTTCGTACGACCCGGATTTTGGGCTACCCTTAAAAATTTCCTCACCTTTGGATCTTTTGCCAATCTAGTACCACTGGACTCTTACGATTTCTTTGAGCCTCGAATAGACGGGATGAAATTTAGAATACCGCCATCATGGGAAATCGAAGGTTTCATTTCCACAGATTACCGTAAAGCACTTGCTTTAGATATTAACGGATCCTATCGAATTCATAAGGAATGGGATCGCAAGGCATGGTCTGCAAGGGTTTCCCCAAGAATACGACTTGGCGATAGAATATTATTAATTCCGAATTTTAGCTGGATTCAACGAAATAATGATCGAGGTTTTGCTACCATTGATGGTTCAGGAAATAGTGTTTTTGCAAGACGTGACCGAAGAGATATTACTTCTGGTTTATCAACAAACATATTATTTAGTAATAAAATGAATATTTCAATTAGAGCAAGACATAATTGGGCATTAGTAGAAAATTTTGAATATTTTGATTTAGAATCTGAAGGAGATTTGACAAGCAATTTACACCCTGACAATGAAGACAGAAACTTTAATGCCTTCAACATTGATGTAATCTATCGATTTAGATTTGCTCCAGGAAGTGAAATTAATTTAATTTATAAGAATAGCATTTTAAGTGAAACGGGCCAATTAATCTATAATTTTGGTGAAAATTTCTCTTCTATGTTTAATGAGCGCAATGAAAATGTGATTTCATTTAAGTTTTTATATTTTCTAGATTACCTAAAAATTCAACGAAAACGGACACCTTTAGAGACATTTGAAGATTAAATTGGTCTTTTATCGACTTTTTCCTAGAATTTGTCTAGAAGAAATGTGACTTTTTTAAAAATGTGGTATTATACTTTTAACAAATCACTATAACACCACATCAAAATGCCGAAGAAATTAAAAACCGTATTCATTGCCTGTTTAATTACTTGTAGTTTGGCCTCTTTCCTATACGTGAATTTATCTCCCTCCTCTTCACCATTAGAAAATGTTAAGATTGAAGTTAAAAATGGAGGAAAATCAAATAAGCAGAAAAAAAATCGAGTAATTTTACTACCCGACGCAGAGTTAATTCATAGTTTTTTGCAAAAACCAGATGAGTTAGATCATTAAAATATTAAACAAAAAATTAAAAGTCATTTCATAATCGAAATGACTTTTTTTATTTTTAACGTCTAACAGATAATTAAATAGCCCCTTCGTCGTTTTACCTGCTATAAATCATTTTGATTGGACATTTTTTGAATCTTATTGATTAATAGCTATTTTTGCACAAATTAAATCTATCTCGTTATGAAAATTTATGCTTGGATTTTATTATTTCTTTTGCCCTTTGGACTAAAAGCCCAATACTTAGAAGCAGGACTATGGAGTGGCTTATCGTACTATCAAGGAGATATTGCACTTAATAAAAAAATCTTTGCAGATGCAGGATTAGCTTATGGAATTTTTGGAAGATATAATGTCAACAATTTCTTCTCTATGAAACTGAATGTATATAGAGGTCGAATTAAAGCAGCAGACAGAAATTCAGATGATCCTTATCGCAATGCTCGTAATCTTCATTTCAGAAACGATATTACAGAACTGGGATTACACGCAGAATTTAACATTTTAGGCTATCAACCTTATGCGTTAGAAAAAGTATTTTCCCCATATATATCATTGGGAATTGCTGGAATTGTACATAATCCACAAGCAGAATATCAAGCTGAATGGATTAATTTGCAGCCATTAGGCACAGAAGGACAGGGCATTCAAGGCAGACCTTCATCTTATAGTAAAATGAATTTTTCTATACCTTTCGGAGGTGGAGTAAAAATTGCAATGAATGATAAATTTAACGTAGGTATTGACGCTGGTATTCGCTATACACCTACCGATTATCTTGACGATTTGAGTACTACCTATATGGCAGATAACGAACTGTATAACCAAACACCACATTCCAATCCAGAACTTGTTGTTGCTTTAGCTAATCGATCTGGAGAAGATCGATTTACAGGAGAACAACGTGGAGACCCTGATGATAATGACTGGTACATTTGGGGAGGAATTTATATTTCATATAATTTCTTAGATAATGGCTTAGTTGGAAGTAGAAATCGAAGAAAAAGAAGTAAATCGAGTTGTCCTAGTCGATTTTAAAATTTGATCCATGTCCCTGGAAGAAATACTCAAAAAATATTGGGGATATGATCAATTCCGACCCTTACAAAAGGATATCATCCAATCGGTTCTTGACTCAAAAGACACCTTGGCCTTATTGCCAACTGGTGGTGGAAAATCTATTTGTTTTCAAGTTCCCGCATTAGCCAAAGAAGGAATATGTATTGTCGTCTCCCCTTTGATTGCGTTGATGAAAGACCAAGTGCAAAACTTAAGAAAAAGACACATTGCCGCAGAGTGTATATTTTCAGGCATGCATTATAGAGATATCGATCGGATATTAGACAATTGTATTTTTGGCAACATTAAGTTTCTTTATCTTTCTCCAGAGCGTTTGCAAACACCATTATTGCAAGCTCGTATTGCTCAAATGAAGGTCAATTTAATAGCTATAGATGAAGCCCATTGTATATCTCAATGGGGGTATAATTTCAGACCTGCATATTTGGAGATTGTAGCCTT
This sequence comes from Saprospiraceae bacterium, assembly GCA_020629935.1. Taxonomy (GTDB): domain Bacteria; phylum Bacteroidota; class Bacteroidia; order Chitinophagales; family Saprospiraceae; genus JAHDCJ01. Next base: position 27,264 of record JAHDCJ010000057.1, read on the forward strand.
AAGGGAGCTATTCCCAAAGGTACCCTTCTTAGCATTAACCGCTACAGCAACCCCTCAAGTAGTCCAAGATATACAGGAGAAACTAGCCTTTAAATCACCACATGTAATTAAAAAATCTTTTCATCGAGCCAATTTAGTTTATGTAGCTATTGAGGAACATGGAAAAGAGAAAAAAATGTTGGAGATTCTACGAAAGGTTCGTGGTAGTGCCATTGTTTATACCCGTTCTAGAAAGCACACCAAAGCAGTTTCTGATTATCTAAATGCGCGTCAAATTAGTGCTTCTTTTTATCATGCAGGCTTATCCCATGATCAAAGAAATGAGCGTCAGGAAGATTGGATAAACAATAAGAAAAGGGTAATGGTTGCCACTAATGCATTTGGAATGGGTATTGATAAACCCGATGTACGCAATGTGATTCATTTAGATTTACCAAATAGTTTAGAAGCCTATTTTCAAGAAGCAGGAAGAGCTGGCAGAGATGAAAAAAAGGCATTTGCGGTGTTGCTTTATAATTCAAGTGATTTAGAAAGATTAAGCAAATATCACGACATTGCCTTTCCTGAGTTTAAATTAATCAAACAGGTTTATAAAGCTTTAGGAAGTTATCTTCAGTTGGCTGTAGGAGCTGGAAAAGGAAGTACATTTGATTTTGATCTTCCTTCTTTTTGTCAAACATATGACCTTAAACCTTTAACTACTTTTCATAGTTTAAAAATACTTCAAGATGCGGGTTGGATTCATATTAGTGAATCTATTTATGTCCCTTCCAAAATGAAAATTTTAGTTTCAAGAGAAGGATTATATTCTTATCAAGTGGAAAATAAAGGTAATGATCTCTTATTGAAAACGATATTAAGAACCTATCAGGGAGCATTTAGCCATCCGATTAATATATATGAAAAACAATTAGCACGATTTTTAAAAACGAATACTGAAAAAATAATTCATGCCTTAAAGAAAATGCAAATTGACGGCATCTTAGAATTCTTTCCTCAAAAAGATATTCCTCAAATTACATTCTTGCAAGAACGCGTTCCCGCAGAAAATTTAACGATAGATCAAGAATTATTCAAATTCTTAAAAGAAAGAGATGCAGAACAAATAAAAAAAGTGATTACTTACACAAAAGATAGCAAGTGTAGAAGTAATTTTTTACAATTATATTTCGGAGAAAAAGACACTAAACCATGTGGTATTTGTGACCTTTGTTTATTGAATAAAACATCTTCTCAAAACCTCGAAGAAACCATACTTAAAAAGTTAGAAAACAAGGCTTGGAAATTAGAAGATTTGATTAATGATTTTTCAAGCATTGAACGAGATAAAGTGATAGAAATACTTAGTTATTTATTAGAAAATAAAAAAATAAAAAAGGCAGTAGACGATCAAATTTCTATTTCTTAAATGAAACAAAAAAAAATCATATTAACAGTTATCAATGACTTGACCTACGACCAACGCATGCAACGAATTTGTACTTGCTTGGCGGCTAATGGGTATACCCCTTTATTGGTAGGGAGAAGATTGAAAAACTCGAAGCCTTTGAGTAAAAAAACATATCAACAAAAGCGAATTCGTTGTATATTTAATAAAGGAAAATTGTTTTATCTAGAATACAATATTCGCTTGTTTTTTTATTTGTTATTTAAAAAATATGATCTTGTTTGTGGCATAGATTTAGACACCATCTTACCTGCATTTTGGACAAGTAAAATTAAAGGGAAAATATGTATTTATGACGCCCATGAATATTTTTCAGAAGTTCCAGAAGTTGTATCAAGACCAAAGGTGAAACGCTTTTGGGAATGGGTAGCCCAACACACCATTCCCAAAATACCCAATTGTTATACTGTTTGCGAAAGTCTGGCAGAAGTCTTTGAAAGTCGATATGGTACTCCGTTTGAGGTAATACGAAATGTTCCATTTACTAAACCAAAACAGATAGATCTTCATCCAAAGGAAGGAAAAAAAATAATCCTTTACCAAGGTGCACTCAATGAAGGAAGAGGAATTGAATCCTCTATTTTGGCGATGCAATATATAGAAGACATGGAACTTTGGTTAGTTGGTGAAGGTGATCTGTCTTCTATTTTAAGAGCGCTTGCGAAAGAAAATAATTTATCAAATAAAGTAAAGTTTTTAGGTTACAAAAAACCTAATGAGTTAGACAAAATCACTCCTAAAGCTTGGTTAGGGCTTAATCTTTTAGAAAATAAAAGTTTAAATTATTATTACTCTTTAGCCAATAAATTTTTTGATTACATCCAATTTGGAATTCCCTCACTCAATATGAATTTTCCAGAATATCAAAAGATTATCAGTGACTTTCCTGTAGGTCTTTTATTAAACACTTTGGATCCAAAAGAAATTGCTGATTTAATTAATCATTTAGCAAATGATGAAAAACAATATACCGAATTACAAAACGAATGTATTTCTGCGGCAACACATTTTAATTGGGAAAAAGAACAACAAAAATTAATTCGATTTTATAAGAAGATCAAGTAATTGGATTATTCAAATTTACATATCAATTTAGTAGCTTTTAATGTCCCCTACCCTGCGGATTATGGAGGGGTAATTGATGTTTTTTATAAAATAAAATCCTTAGCAAAATTAGGTGTTAAAATTCATCTGCATTGCTTTTCTTATGGGAGAAAACATCATACCGAATTAGACAAATATTGTGCAACCACAACTATTTACGAACGCAAAACTGGCCTCCTAAATGCCATGCACAAAATGCCTTATATTGTAAAATCTAGAAAAATAAAGTTGCTAAGAAAAAATCTATTATCTAATAATTATCCTATCCTTTTTGAAGGATTACATTGTTGTGCTTTCTTAGATGACCCTGCCTTAAAAACAAGAAATAAAATAGTTCGAATGCATAATGTGGAATGGAATTACTATGCACATTTAGCAACTTTAGAAAATAATTTTTTCAAAAGAAAATATTTTCAATTGGAGTCTATTCGGTTAAAAAAATTTGAGCAAGTACTTACTCACTCAAACGCCATTATTGCTATTTCAGAAGAGGATAAACAATATTTATCTAATCTTTACTCTAATGTCTATTTAGTTTCTGCATTTCATCCCAACGAAGAAATTCATCTTCTGGAAGGAAAAGGAAAATACATTTTATATCATGGAGATTTAAGTGTAAAAGACAATGAACAAGCAGTCTGCTTAATCGTCGATCAATTAGCAAAGTCTCAAAAAATGCCTTTTATTATTGCAGGAAAAGCCCCAAGTCCTTTTTTAAAAAATCACATAAAAAAATATTCTTGGGTAGAATTAGTCGATCATCCTTCAGATAAGGTTTTATTTAGTCTAATACAAAAAGCACATATCAATTTACTTTGGTCTTTTCAATCTGCTGGCATGAAATTAAAACTAATAAATGCCTTATATCATGGCCGGCATTGTTTGGTCAATCCCAAAATGATTTCATCTCAATTCCTAAATCAAATTTGCCATATTTCAGAGACTATTGACGATCTCAACATGCACATAATTCGGTTAAAAGATAAAGATTTTGTTCAGGAAGAAATCCAAAAGAGAAAGATATGTTTGGAACAAAACTTATCAAATTTACCCCAAGCCCAAAAAATTGCTCCACTTTTTATGACCTAATCTAAGCATCATTTTTAAACAACTGCTTGATTAATCGAGCAATAGTGCCATTTTTTGCTTAATTTTGCCATAAGTTACTCAAACAACTTTATCAATAAAAACTTTAGTTTATGCAGTTAGGAAAAATGTTTACCCTATTCCTCCTTTGTACCCTTTCTTTTAATCCACTATTTTCTCAAAATCAAAATTCCAATAGCCCTACGTTTACTTCCCCTGAAGAAGAACGTTGTGGAATGGAATTAATGTATGAAAAACTATACGAAAACAATCCATTGCTTAAAGCTGAAGTGGATAAGTATTATGATGAAGTAGTTCCTCTTTTATCAAGTAGCCAGGAACAAAACTTTGTAGCTCCAACCATTACAATACCAACTGTTGTACACATTATTCATTCTGGGGAAGCGGTTGGAACAGGATCAAATATCTCAGATGCCCAAGTTCAAGCACAAATTGACATCCTAAATGAAGATTTTTTCGCATTAAATGCAAATTTTAATTCAACTCCATCCCAATGGACAGGAGCAATAGGAAATCCAGAAATTCAATTTTGCTTAGCAACTGTAGATCCGAATGGACAAGCAACGAATGGTATCACAAGAGACAATATTGCAGTAACAGGAACTAGCGTAAATAATTCGAATATCGAATCTACCATAAAACCAGCTACAAATTGGAACTCAAATTTATATTATAACATCTACGTTTTGGCTATTCCTGGCACGAATCAATTTGGTGGCGTATTGGGTTATGCATTCCTGCCAACAACCTTTATGGTTGGATCTACAGATGACGGAGTGGTAGTAGATTATAGATGGTTTGGAGGTCCTGGGTTTTCAGTTTCAGGTTATAAAACCTTAACCCACGAAGCAGGGCACTATTTGGGGCTACCACATACTTTTGGAAGTGGTTCATGTACTGATGATGGAATTGCTGATACACCAACAATGAGTAGTGAAACCTCCGCAGTAGCTAATCCAAACTGTGGCTCTAGTTTTCCTACAGGACCTACAACTTGTGTATTAGAGCATATGTATGTCAACTATATGGATTATGTAAATGATGACCGTTGCTATACCTCATTTACAAATGATCAAATTACTCTAATGCGCTCCGTTTTAAATGGAACAGCAGGAAGTTCAGGTTATGGTAGTCGTTTGTCTTTAGCCAATAATTCCGCCACAGCATGTAACTTAGTAATGACAAACAATGATGCAGGTATTTCTGCTCATATAAATCCTGCTCCCAATTCTTCTTTCTGTGATGCGAGTGCAATTACTCCGACAGTAACTTTAAAAAATTATGGAGATATCAATCTTACAGCAGTAAGTATCCAATATCAAATTAATGGTGGAGCAACTACCAATTTCAATTGGACTGGAACAATCGCACCTAACGGTACGGAAGATGTTACATTAGCTGCTTTTACACCTCCAGCTGGTATTTTTGAATTTAAATCGTTTACTTCTAATCCAAATGGTGCTATTGATGAAGATTTCACAAATGATACACTAACTACCCTACACCAAATAGTTAGTCCAGTATCCTTACCTTTAATTGAAGGCTTTGAAGACCCTGCTTTCAATCCAACGATAAATAATGTTTTTGGAATTAATGTTGGCTCAGATCCATTTGAATGGACTAGATCAACTGCCGCATCTGGATACGGAGCAAGTACTGCTTCTGCTCAATTCGATAATTTCCAAGGGAACAATACCTCGAATCCAGGAGGAACAATAGACGCATTAGTAACTGAGGTATACGACTTTTCAAGTGTGAGCAACGCCACACTTTCTTTTGATCTAGCTTATGCAAGATATGACGCTACCCTATTCGATTCTCTTTATATATTAGTTTCTACAGATTGTGGGAATAATTACAACCAGCCCATCTTCGTAGATGGAAATAGTAGCATTGCCACAGCACCAGATAACACATCATTATTTGTTCCCTCTGCCACTGAATGGGATACTTATAATTTAAGTTTAAGTGCTTTCAACGGATTTTCAGATGTCTCTATTGCCTTTGTTAATGTTTCTGGTTGGGGAAATGCCTTATATTTAGATAACATAAATATTAGTACGCCTTGCGCTGTTACTGCTACTGCTAGCTCAACAGCCGAATCTTGTGTAGGAAACGATGGGACCGCTACAGTTACGCCAAATGGTGGCATGATGCCTTACACCTATCAATGGGATGCGACTACAGGGAATCAAACCGTTGCAACAGCAATTGGTCTGGCAACAGGAACCTATCAAGTTACTGTAACTGATAATTCTGGATGCTCAGCTACCGCAATGACGACTGTTGTAGATAATTGTGCCTGTAATTTAAACAATACTACTCCTGCGGTTCAATTTCCATTTTGTGCCGGTTCATGTGATGGTTCTGCGGAGCCTTTTGTAGCAGGTGGAACTTTACCTTATACTTATCAGTGGGATGCCGCAG
>JAHDCJ010000160.1 GCA_020629935.1 Saprospiraceae bacterium
TAGACAAAGTCAAAAAGAAGAAAAAGGAATAATTTTATGATCCTGTTTATACTATAGGAAGTTTTTTTCTAAAGTTGTTTTGAACAATTATACTAAAAAAGAAATCTTATTTTATTCCAGACATAGTACGGACCGCAGTAATTCAGAATCTTGGGAGGGACCCGCCCATAGGCTCCACCGCCGCCGACCAGGCATTTACTTTTAAGCAAAGACATAGCTTCGCCCATTTTACCTAAGGTCGCATTTCTTATGTAAGTTTCACTGACGAATGGCCCTTCGTCCAATGAACAAGAATTCTTTTATTTGATGTAAAAATGGACAATAAAAAGAGAACAAAAAAACGAAATGTGTGGATGAGTAGTTATACTATTTTAATGGTGTATTTTTTTACTTAAACGCTATTCGGACTTAAAGAAATTAAATTGTTTTTAGGGTGGCTCGCTTTTTTGCTGCGCAAAAAAGCGATCGAGCTATCCACTCCAATGTGCTCGTTCCTGCGCGCATTCCGTTACTATCTCTGCCACGGTATTCTCTTTTATAGTTTTGGAAAAAGAAATAGATAAACAAGTACATTAATCACAATGGTAAAAAATGGAAGCAGTAAAACTAAATAACGACTTGGTGATTCGGGAACAACCATTCCATCTTTCACTTTAATCCCTCCAGGTAAGGCATCTAAAACAAGATTGGTTTGGGGGGCTTTTTCATTGTATAAAATTGTCTCTTTTTCTTCATCTTCTACCCGATGTGTATGATGTGTTTTACACTTTGCGTTATACGATTTCTTTCCTACATTAAATTGAAAGATATATTTATAAATTACTTGATCATTGACTCTACCTCCTCCTGGTTCTTTGCGCACTTGTTTTCCTTTTGCCAAATGTCCGTAGCGCAATAATTTCAAATATCCATACTTCGTTTTTAAAACGATGACTGCAACCACCAAGGTTGCTAAAAAAAAGATACTCATAAGTATTCCAACAAAGGTACCAAAAGGACGCGTCCGATGACCAATAATACGGGCTTGGGAAGGATCATTTTCTTTGTATTCGACATTCACCGCCGTATCGGGCATTTTAATGTCCCATTTAGTATAAGAACTATCCTCATAATCTACCCCATTTACTGAATATGAAAAATGGATACGATAAATTGTTTGTTCATTTTCAGAATTACCTGTAGCTTTAAAACTAACTACTTTACCTGGCACCTCTCCGACCCAATCACCACCTGTTCGAAACCATTCTGTAAATTCAGATTGTATGGTAAAAGCCCAAAAAAAGACAGAGAAGAAAGCCACAAAAGCCCAAGCAATTTGGGGCAACAAACCATTAAATAAAATAACGAGTTGAGAAAAGAAACTAATCTCGCGAGGATATTCCGATTGCGTCAAAAAATCATCTAATACATCGGGATTCATATTGGCTTTTTTGGTGTTATACGAATATAGGGAAAAAATAAGAATGTGGAATTATAAATTAATTTGTACTTTGAATCGCTTTTTAATAAAAATGAATGAAAAATCTTAGTCGATATCTTATTGCTTTTGTGGTTGTCCTAATCATTGGATACCTCATGTGGTTTTTTATAGATATTGTTTCCTACATCGTTATTGCTTGGGTGATGTCATTAATCGGCCAACCCATGATGAATCTACTAGGGAAAATTCGATTTGGAAAAATTGCATTGGGTTCTAGCATTCGTGCCATCCTAACCATACTCGCTTTTTACATTGGGTTTGCTATGATTATTATGCTTTTCGCACCAATGATTATGAAGCAAGCTCAAAATTTAGCGAATGTAGATTATGTAGCTATTGGACAAAGTTTGGAGACACCAATTGCGGCTCTACAATATAAATTGATTAATCTAGGCTTAGTCAATCCCGAAGATGATCTGGTCAAATTCGCCCAAGATAAAGTCTTTCAATTTATTGGGCCACAACGAGTGACAGGTTTGTTTACTTCCTTACTCGGCTTTACCAGTAATTTTTTCATGGCCTTGTTTTCCATTACCTTTATCACTTTCTTTTTTCTAAAAGATTCTGGACTTTTCATGCAAGCTGTACGTGGCCTTTCTCCTACGAAATATCAAGAAGAAGTAGTCAATGTGGTAGATCGTACACGAAACTTGCTGACTCGATATTTTGGAGGGGTATTAATTCAAATTACAATAATCACCTTTTATGTTACCTTGCTCTTATCTTTCTTTAGTGTGCCCAATGCTTTATTAATTGGTTTCTTTGCTGCATTGATTAATGTAATCCCATATCTTGGTCCTATGATCGGCGCTTTCTTTGGTGTTATTTTGGCTATTTCAGCCAATCTTGATGCCGAGTTTTATACCGAAATGTTGCCTATGGTTTTTAAAGTAATGGGCGTATTTTTCACGATGCAACTACTAGATAATTTCATCTTACAACCTTTTATTTTTTCCAATAGTGTAAAAGCACACCCTTTAGAAATTTTCATCATTATTTTAGTTGGAGCCAAAGTCGGCGGAATTCTTGGAATGGTACTCGCTATTCCATCATACACGGTAATTCGAGTAGTAGCTAGTGTATTCTTAAAAGAATTTCAAGTCGTCCAACGAATTACCCAACGAATGAATGAATAAGCTTAAAAAAAATGACCTATGGATTTAAATCAACAAATAGAAATCCCGTTAAGCAAAACCAAAATATTTTTTTTATTCTGGGGTGCATTAGCCTTTGTTATATGTGGCATCTTCTTTATTCTAGAACCAGAAACTTGGCTATCTCATAAGTATCAAAATATTGGATTAATTCGAGGCGTAGGTATTGCAGCCGTTTCCTTTTTTGGCTTATGCCTCATTTATATTTCCAAAAAATTATTTAATACTGCCCCTGGATTAATTATTGATCAATATGGTATTATTGACAATTCCAATGCCACCAGTGTAGGACTTATTGAGTGGAAAGATATTAGTGGGATTCAGGTAATTAATATTTCTGGAACAAAAATATTGATGCTTCTTACTCCAGTTCCTCAAAAATATATTGACCGTGCAAAAAGCCGAATAGCTAAAAGTGCGATGAAACTCAACCATAAAATGTATGGTTCTCCAATTCATATTATTTCAAATTCATTAAAGATAAAATTTAACGATTTAGAAGCAATCGTGGCAGAGGAATTGGAAAAAAGAAGCTAAGTCATTCATAAGATTGACTTAAGGAAGCATAGTCCTTAAATCATTCCCTTAATTTTAATCAACTTATACTATAAAATCCGTACTTTTGTTGCTTTTAAGCGCAGAAAGGAAACCATTATAGGTTTTATCATGTTTCCTTTTTATGAATTTGTTTAAAAATGATCTTATGATTTAATTCTTAAACAACTTCGATGTGTTAGCACAACATACTATTTAAATTTTAATAAATTATCAATTACTAAGATGCAATTAAGCGAACAGGAAATCATCCGAAGAGAAGCCCTTCAAAAAATTATTGATTTGGGCATTGAACCTTATCCCGCCGCAGAATTTCCAGTAAGCCACCGAGCTTCAGAAATTCTCGAAAATTATAATAAAGCCGAAGAGGAAGCAGACCGCAATTATCAAGAGGTTTGTTTAGCTGGCCGATTAATGACCAAACGGGTAATGGGTAAAGCCTCTTTCGCTGTAATCCAAGATGCTTCTGCACGTATTCAACTTTATGTTCAACGAGACATGATTTGTCCTGAAGAAGATAAAACCTTATACAATACCTTATTCAAAAAATTATTAGACATCGGTGATTTTGTAGGGATAAAAGGAAGAGCTTTTACTACAAAAACAGGAGAAATTTCGGTTAAAGTAACGGAGTTTACTTTACTTAGTAAATCATTGAAACCTTTACCCATAGTAAAAACAGATGCGGAAGGAAATGTGCATGATGAAGTGGTTGACACCGAATTTCGGTATCGTCAACGTTATGTCGATTTAGTCATTAATCCTGAAGTGCGAGAAACCTTCAAGAAACGATCTAAAATCTATACTTCTATGCGAGAGTTTTTAGATGGGAAAGGATACCTTGAAGTGGAAACTCCTATCTTACAACCTTTGTATGGTGGAGCTGCTGCACGACCGTTTAAAACACATCACAACACCCTAGACATGACCTTGTATTTGCGTATTGCCAATGAGCTTTACCTCAAGCGATTGATTGTTGGTGGATACGATGGCGTTTACGAATTTTCCAAAGATTTTCGTAATGAAGGCATGAGTCGTTTTCACAATCCAGAGTTTACGCAAATGGAACTTTACGTAGCTTACAAAGACTACGAATGGATGATGAATCTAGTAGAAGAAATGGTAGAAAAAGTAGCGATTGATGTGACAGGCTCTACGCAAGTACAAGTAGGCGAAAATGTCATCGACTTCAAACGTCCTTGGAAACGATATACTATGTATGGCGCAATCGAACATTTTACGGGTGTCGATATTTCTGAAATGGATGAAGCGGAAATGCGAGCGGCGGCGGCGAAGATGGAAGTGCCTTTAGATCCTTCAATGGCTCGTGGTAAAATCATTGATGAAATTTTTGGCGAAAAATGTGAAGGGCGATTAATTCAACCGACGTTCATTACTGATTATCCGGTAGAGATGTCGCCTTTAGCGAAAAAACATCGAACCATGCCTGGTTTAGTAGAACGTTTTGAAGCCATTTGTAATGGAAAAGAAATGTTGAATTCTTTCTCTGAGTTGAATGATCCTATTGATCAAAGAAAACGATTTGAAGAACAATTAGAACTAGGGAAAAGAGGAGATGAAGAAGCGATGGTCTTAGATGAAGATTTCCTAAGAGCATTAGAATATGGGATGCCTCCTACGGCTGGTTTAGGCATCGGTATAGATCGCTTAGCGATGATGATGACCAATTCTAATTCTATTCAAGATGTTCTATTTTTCCCACAAATGAAACCTGAAGTTACTCAGGCAGAAACGGAAGAAGAAACAGAAGCCTAAGGCAAAATTAAATCATTTTATTTGGGATTTGAATTTAAAAATTCAAATCCCTTTTTTCTATAAACAACGGAATTCTTTGGAAGCGCCATCAATAAGTCTGAATAAATTTATTAGCAGTACGGGCATTTGTTCTCGACGAGAAGCTGATCGATGGATTGAAGCGGGTCGAGTTAAAATCAATGATCAAATCGCAATAAAAGGAAATCGGGTTTTTGAAAATGACGTCGTTAAAGTCGATGGAAAAGTATTAGGGAATAAACCTGCTTTAGTTTATATCGCATTAAATAAACCGCCAGGAATTACCTGTACTACGGATTTAAAAGATCCATCGAATATCATTGATTATTTAAATTATCCTAAACGAATATTTCCTATTGGTCGGCTAGACAAAGCTTCTACAGGTTTGATCTTTTTGACCAATGATGGCGACATGGTCAACAAAGTACTTCGAGCAGAAAATAATCATGAGAAAGAATATATCGTAAAAGTAGATCGCCCAATTACTAAGCAATTTGTTCATCGAATGGCTGCTGGAATTCCAATCTTAGGTACAAAAACGAATCCTTGTAAAGTTGAAAAAATGGGTCCTGATGTTTTTCGTATTATTCTTACTCAAGGATTAAATCGGCAGATTCGTAGGATGTGTGAGTTTTTAGATTATCGCGTGGTTAGTTTAAAGCGAGTTCGGATTATGCATGTCCAATTAGGAAAATTAAAGCTTGGCGCTTGGCGAGAATTGACGCAGGAGGAATTGAGGGTTTTGCGGAAAGATACAGAAGGATAGATTTAGGTTTTGTCGATGTTTTGTTTGTCCTTTTTCTTGAAAAAAAGAACGAAAATTCAAGACTTATTTCATT
>JAHDCJ010000058.1 GCA_020629935.1 Saprospiraceae bacterium
GCTTTGGGGGAACAATGGGATAGGTTGGTTTTGATGGGGTGTGATTTAGGGAAGCAAACGATTTGTAAAATTAAGTTAATACGGCTACAAATATTCCGCAAACATTTAAATGTTCAATAGCATCATCTTGCAAAATTATTGGCTGGAATTTAGGATCAAAAGAATAAGGCTTAAGCGTTATGGACTGATGTCTCCATAAATCAACATCAGTTTGTTTGGTGCTAAAATATTTTTTGACAGTGTAGGAAGAACGAAAATCAGGATCTTGTTTATTGTAGTTTTGAACAAGTACAATTTCTCCATTTCGCGATCCTCCAGTATATTGTTTAAATAAACAATATGCTCCATTAGGAATAATCTTATTCATTGATTCCCCAATTACTTTACAAACAAAAAGATCCTTTCGTGGTTTAAATCTTTGAGGAATTTTGACCCATTCTTTGTTAGGGTCACTTTGTAATTCACTAAAGTCTCCTGCAGCAGCAAATAAATGGTATAATGGAACTGAATTGATAAAGGGATTAACTTTTTCAATTGACAAGATTTCAAGTTTTGGTTTTTCTGGTGAAATCTTAGGGAGGGTATTTTTTTCGTGTTTATCCTTTAAATAAGTATAAATGGAATCTGTAACAGGAGTTTCCATGTTAAATCTAATTTGGACTACAGAAATCGATTTCCCTTTATCATCCTTCATGAAGGTTTGTTTTGCCTTCTTTGGCTGTGGAGTGATGTTTCCCATATAATAAAAATCCCTTCCTTCATCATTGCTTTTTTTAATAAACAAAGGTAATCGCATCGTATTATTTGAATTAAGAATTGCTTGAACATCTTTACTCTTTAGTGTTCGATTGGATTTTGACATCCAATCGAATTCTTTGCTATTTACAAATTCATCTTTATAATTAATTGATGCAGAGATATTATCTTCTTTATGATAATTAACAAAAATTGGGCAGTGTTTATTGTCAGGATGAACTAAATAACCTCCTACATTTTGAGCGACGGGATTTTCTTTCACGTTTAAAATTCTAAAGACATCTTTTCTTGAATATTTTCGGTATAAAATAAAACCATATTGCCAATTTTTTTGATCAAATAAATTAGTAAATGTATTAATGGAGTAATTAATATTGTCTATTAAAAATTTTTTGAATTCTTGATTTTTTACCAAAGTAAGAAAGTCGGGATGAAATGAAAAAGTGTCATCTTTGAAGTTGATTACTTGAAAGTTGTAAATTTCACTGATGGGTACTAATTTCCCATCTTTTTTATCTCGAATAAAATGAAAATTCAAATTATTGATAGAAGAATTGATAGTGTCATCAGAAAGCGTATATCCAAAGATGTTTAATATTTCCTTTTTAAGTTTGCTCGAAGTTAATGTGCCAGTCTCAATCAATTGTTTAAGGATATAAGATTCTTCTACTCTTTTAGAGTTATTAATTTCTTTAGAAAAGAGTTCTAAAAGTTTTTTTTCTTTTTTATTAAGATTACAATTAAAAGAGGGATCACATTTTAAAACGAAATTTAAATAGGACCCGGAGTAGTCAACAAACAGATAAGGATCTCTTGAACCATGTGTCATGAAGTCGACCATCATAGGAGTTCGTCCTAACTTAAATTTCAAAAGATTATAGTCTTTTTTTAAGTCGACTAATAATTTCATATTAGCCGAATCAATAGATTCAAATATTTTTTCTTTCGTAATCGGATCAAAATTTATAGTAGACGAACCTGGAATCATTTTGCTTCCTAAGGAAACAAGTTTTCTTAAAGAATCTTTATTATAAGAAGTGTCTCCAAATAAAGCGATTGGGATTAAATAACTATTTTTATAATTACCAATAAAGTCAATGACAGTTAAATAATCTTTATTATTCGCTTTCCTCAATCCTCTGCCAAGTTGTTGAACGAACACAATCTGTGATTGTGTTGGTCGCATCATAATGACCTGGTTTAATTTGGGGATATCAATTCCTTCATTAAAGATATCTACTGTAAAGATATAATCTAATTTTTTATTTAAGTTTTCAGATTCTAGTTGCTCAATTGCTTTAGCTCGTTGCTCTTCTGTATTATCTCCTGTTAATGCAATTGTTCTAAATCCCCTTGAATTGAATTTATTTGATAATTCAATACATTCTCGTTTTCTCGAACAAAAGATGAGTCCTCGAATGATTCCATTATCACAACCATAGAATTTAGATTTTTCAATTATTCGATCAACTCGTTCTTCCGATGTTAATAACAGAAAGTCTGAATCACTTTCTAGTACTTCACCGTTTACAGAAATATCAGTAACTCCATAATAGTGAAATGGACTCAACATTTCTTCTTCCATCGCTCGATTTAACCTAATTTCATAAGCGATATTATGGTTGAATAATTTGAAAATATCGTTACCATCTGTTCGCTCAGGAGTGGCAGTCATTCCTAATAAAAACTGCGGTTTAAAATATTCTAAAAGTCTTAAATAAGAATGAGCTCCAGAACGATGAGATTCATCAATTATGATATAATCAAATTCTTGTTTTTTAAATTGTTTTAAATGATCTGGTTTCGATATAGTTTGAATAGTAGAAAAGATAAAATCTTTTTCTAATTCCTTTTGATTTCCAGAGTATAGCCCCATGGACTTAGCACTTCCAAATATGCTTCTAAAGGTATTCATTGCTGCTTGGGCAATATTTAAACGATGAACTACAAATAATAATTTTGAAGGATTAAATGCTTGTGCATCAAAAGCGGAAAGATAAGTTTTTCCTGTTCCTGTCGCAGAAATAAGGAGTGCTTTGTTTTTATTTTCTTGGCGTAAATTAGCAAGGTTTTTTAAAGCCTCTATTTGCATAGAATTCGGTATTACTCTTCTTGAAAACTGAATGTTTGAATCATTCGATTTCTTCCGATCAATAATTCTTTGGGAATTATAAATTTCTTGATAAGCCAAAATAAAGTCTGGTGTTACAGGAATGGCCCGTTTAAATTCTTCTTCAAATTCATGTAATACTTTTTCTACTATTTTGCTTTGGTGAAGAGCAGAAACTTTTAAATTCCATTCAATATTTGTACAAAGTGCGCTTGCAGTAAGATTACTACTTCCTATAACTAAATTGTAGTATTCCTTATTCTTGAAAAAATATCCTTTCGAATGGAAATTTCCCTCAGTAGCAATTTTTAATTCAATATTAGGGAATTGAAGTATTCTTCTTAGTGCTTCTGGTTGAGTGAAGTTTAAATATTGAGAAACCAATATTTTTCCTTTAATACCTTTTGCACATAATAGGTCAAGATGATTAATCAATGTAGCAACGCCACTTGTTGTAACAAAAGCAACGGAAATGGAAAATTCAAGACATTGTTCAAGTTCTTTAATAATAGTACTAAGAACTTTTTGATTTTTATCCTTACTATTTACAAGGATTGCAGGTAGATACATCGCATCAGAGAGAATTTCTTTATCTATAAATCCTGTTGCTAGACTTTCTTTGAAATCATTTAACATAGATTCATCCATAAGTAGCTAATTTATTAGCAATTGGAATATCTGCCCCAGCCCAATCTAAATTTTTTAATTGTTCTTTTTTTAGCCATTGAGCAAAAATGTGCTCATTTAGTGTGATGTCTTTATTTGCAGATTTACAAAGATAACTATGCATTGTCAATTCGAAATCGGGATAGGTATGTACAACTGTTAGAAATAAGGATTCGATAATAATCTCTAAATTAAGCTCTTCAATTATTTCACGTTTAAGTGCTTTAGAATGTGATTCGCCTTCTTCTATTTTACCTCCAGGAAATTCATATTTTTTAGAGATATACTTCAATTTATGTTCAGGTCTTTGCACACATAGAATCTCTTCGTCATTGAAGATTATTGCGGCAACAACTTCTATTTTTTTCATGGGTTTATTTAATGTTGGATTCACATTTTAATAAATATAACTTACAAATCAAATTAATTTGATCGCTTTCTGGTTGTGTCCGTTTAAAAACCCTAATCCAAACCCACATCCACCCACAAATTACAACTCACTTCATGATCTTCTAATTGCGCGGGGTTCCAATCTTTTAATTTGGAAATGATTTGTTGGATGTTTTTTTCAAGTAAGGGTAGGTGTTTTTCATTATTGGGATTTAGAAAGTAATTGTCATTTAATGTTGTTTTTACGATTTGGCCTTGTTGGTTGATTTGTAGTTTAAAACTGAGGTATTGTCGTTTAAATTTTTGTGGTTTGGATTCCCAGGTTTTAGGGAATTGAAGTTGTCTGCGTACATAAGATGCAATTTCTCCTTCAGGATGTGTTGGTTTTTGATCAAGATCCCAATAATCGTAAATTTTGGTGTTCCATTGAGCAAGAAAAAGACGATCCGCTTCTTGGGATAATTCTTTAAAGAAATGCTCGCCTTTCCGTTGACGGATGATGCTATCCATATAGTGCCCATAACATTCTTGTGTTATCATACAGTTGGGGCCGTGACTGATATACTCGATTTGATGTTGTTGAAGAAGTTGTTCAAATTCTTCTTCATATCTAGGGAAGTCTGCCATATGAATTTTATAAACAAGTTTGTTTTTAGCAACATCTGATTTTGCTTTTTCTATTTGATTAATACAAGCGGTATCACTGAATATGGTATAATATTTTTTAGGGCCAGTAAGCTTCACGTTGCTTTCTTGTACAGTAGATTCGGATGGATGATTTTGATCACAACTTCCCATCAGAAAAAAGAAAAAAAGGAAGCAGCCGATCTGTTTAAAAAGGTCATTCATTATAAACGTTTTTTAGTCTTTGTTAAGATACAAAAAGAATGGATTTAATTGGCGTTTAAAGCGGTTTTAAGCAAGAAAAGTCGTATCTTTAATAGAGCGACAAGCGTCATGTTTTGACTGTGAATTTAGAGGCTTTAGACGCATGTTTTCTATTTTTTATCACAAAATTAGTAAAGTGTTTTTTCAATACATTTACAAAAATGCTCCAGCATTTTTGTAAACCTTCTATTTAATATTAATCTCATTTGGGCAACTTAACGGAAGTTAAGGCTTGGGTTTGCTATGTACGTTATTTTAAAAAATGACGCGAATAATTATTTGAAATTGCCCAAATAATCAAGAGGAATCTATTCATATTATTAAACATAAAAATCAAAAATGATGAGTGAAAAAACGATGTATTCAGCAGAAAACATTACCGCTTTAAAATGGCCTGATGCCATTCGGAAGCGACCAGGAATGTATATTGGCAGCACTACCGTCAATGGCTTTGTGAATATGTGGAAAAGGATGATGACTAGCCTATTGCAAGACCGAAAGTCTAGTAAGGTGGTCCTTGAACTTATAAATAAAAAATCGGGTCGCCTGGAGTTTGAAAATGTCTCAGATTCCATTACAGAACAATGGATGATCTTAAACAGCGATCAATACCATTCTGAACTTATCGAAATCATGGCTTTTACCGTTTTAAGTCATTCTTTCTATGTTTCTTTTTGGGATGAATCAGAAGCTCCTGTATTAATCCAATTATATGAAAAAGGATTATTGAAGACGGAACAACGTACACAAAAAAATATAAATTGTAAAAAAGTAATCATAGATTTTGAATTAGACGAAACCATTTGGGCTGAAGACTTTGAATGGAAGGAAAACTATATTCGACATGAACTAAAGAATTTCGCTTACCTTCATAAAAACACTTCCTTTGAAATAAAATATCCGATAGATGGAAAAGATTGTAACATGATCTATCATTTTAAAAATGGATTGGAAGATCAATTGGAAATTGAAAAATTAAATGGCCTTGGAGGAAGTTATTTTGAAACTGTAGTAGAAAACACCATCAATGATTTTTCGATTGAACTTGCCTTTGGATTTAGAAATTATTCGGTAGACGCACCTTATATAAAATCTTATGTGAATGATCATTTTACCCCTGAAAATGGAAGCCATGTAACCGGCGTATTAAAAGGATTGACTTATGGCGTAATGAAATATTTTCAAAAACATGCATTGACCCAAGAATACAAAATTTCAGAAAAAGGAATTGAAGAAATATTGATGGCAGCTATAAATATTAGAATGAAAAATCCTAACTTTAGTGGCTGTGTAAGAAATAAACTTGCGAATTCAGAAATCATTGAACCCATAGCTAATCACATTTCTACTCTTCTTTTTGAAAAAATGGAAAAAGAGAATGACTTAACCCAACGATTGATATATAAGTTTAAAATTTAAATCAAACATGGAAAAAACGGGCATTATTCTTATCGGTCCAGCTACGGTTGGAAAATCTACGATTGGATTATTACTTTCCAAGGCATTATATAAAGAAAGAATTTGCCTCGATGCCCATGCGCAAGCATTTCAGTATTACGAAGCTGCGGGTTGGAGTAAAGCGAAACATGAAGAAATAAAAACTAAAGAAGGAAAGCTGGCCGCATATATTAAAATGCGACCAGCTTTTGTTTATGCTGTAGAACGAATCTTAAAAGAGTTTCCTGATGCGGTCATTGATTTTGGTGCAGGGCATTCTCATTATGATGAATCCATGTATTTTGAAAAAGTGGAAAAAGCCTTAGAAGGATTTAACCAGGTGATCTTGCTTTTACCAACGCCTGATTTAACCGAGAGTGTAAAAATATTGCGGGCAAGAAGTCAAGCTATTCGTAAGACGTCTTGGAGAATAGAGGACTATGATTTTATAACGCGATGGACGAAAGACATGTGTAATGCTCGCTTAGCAAAATATACAATTTATACCGAAGGTAAAACACCAGAGGAAACAAGAGATGAGGTTTTAGAAAAGCTGGATCTTGCTTAAGGTTTTGACAGTGTGTGAGTACTTACATTTAAATGATGAAAAATGAGTATTATTCGATTTGTTCAGAAGACTAGCCTCTTTTGCGTTATCTTTTTAATGGTATTAGCTATCTCTTGTTCTGTCCAAGATCAATCGAGTAAAGAAAACGAAAATAAAGAAGCGACTGAAGCTGTTCAAGAAATACCAAATGTAAATCAAGGGCCGTATATTGTGGAGACAGTAGATGCAAGTCAAGGATTACGATTTTCTAGCGGCATTCGATCAATCCTTGAAGATAGTAAGGGCAATATTTGGATTGGTAGTCACCAAGAAGGACTTTGTCTTTACGATGGAAAGACAATGAGCTATTATACCGTTCAAAATGGTTTATGTGATAATCAAATTCGATCAATTTATGAAGATGATGCTGGAGTAGTTTGGTTTGAAGGAGGAAGAGATATTAGTAGTTATGATGGTGAAAAAATGATTACTCATAAAGGCAGAAATTATGCAACGAAAAATGAATGGGAATTAGAAAAGAATGACCTTTGGTTTAAAGGAAATGAAATGATAGGCCATAACGAGGAAGAAGCTAAACCAGGAGTGTATCGTTATAATGGAAACAACTTGACCTATTTAGAATTTCCTCCTTTGGAACAAATATCAGGAGGCTTTGCCTATTCGATTTCTACACCATTTGTTCGCGGAAAAAATGATCGGGTTTGGTTTGGAACGTATAGCGCAGTTATTGGTTATGATGGCCATTCTTTTAATGTGATAGACAATAAAAGACTTGGCTTTAATAAAGACAAAGGATTTTTGCATGTCCGTAGTATATTTGAAGATAGTAAAGGAAACCTTTGGATCGGAAATAATGGTATTGGAGTATTGCTACATGATGGAGATACAACGATTAATTTTTCGATGGAAAAAGGGTTAATGTCTACTACTAGTTTACGAAGCGGTGGTTTTAAATCACCACCTAAAACACTTGAACATGTATTTTCCATTGGAGAAGATCGAGCAGGTAATATGTGGTTTGGCGATCGAGACACAGGCGCATGGAGATATGATGGAAAAACAATGAAAAATTATACTAGAGCGGATGGATTAACAACGATGCATATCTGGCAAATATACCTTTCAAAGAATGGGGCGTTATGGTTCGCGATGGGAGATGGCCAAATATTGAAATTTAATGGAACATCCTTTGAACCTTTATTTAATAAAGAGTAGCTTGCGAATAGGTATTCATTGCAAAGGAGAGGTAAGGAGCGCCTAATGAAGAAATAGAATTTTTTTAAAAATAAATCAAAATAAAAATGCAACCAGAATCTTTTATTGTCCAATACGAAACGGCTTTAGGAACTCAGGAATGGGCATCAGTGTCGCCCTTGATTAGTGCCCAAGCCACGGTAACTTTTTCTACAGGAAAGAGACATCATGGAAAAGCAGCTATTCAAAAAGCATTTGAACATAATTTTTCCATGATCAAAAGTGAAGATTATAAAGTACGTGAAGTGAAATGGTTGGCTAAAGAAGAAAATTTTGCTGTTTTTACTTTTGAATATTATTGGAAAGGAATTATTCAAGGTACCTTGATGGAAGGAAATGGGATAGGAACTTCAGTGCTTATTAAAGAAAATGAAAATTGGGTTTTATTGTCTGAACATTTGGGACGAAAAGGTTAATTTTGGCCTTATTTTTTATCGAAAAATAGCATTTAAAAAACAGGATTTTATGAGAAACATTAGCTTATTATTCGTATTGATTTTATTTTTTGCTTGTGGAAATGAAGGTGAAGAACATATGGTTTTTATTGAAGGCGGATCATTTGAAATGGGAAATAATAATTCACCAGAATCTTCTCCACAACATAAGGTTGATGTTGCTGATTTTTACATTAGTAAATATGAAGTTACCCAAGAAGAATGGGTAGAATTAATGGATACCTTACCTGTCCCCAAACAGCTGATTTGTAAAGGATGTCCTATTCAATTTGTAAGTTGGGATGATGTTCAAGAATATATTAAAAGATTGAATAAGAAGACTGGAGAAAAATATCGACTTCCTACAGAATCAGAATGGGAGTATGCGGCTAAAGGAGGGAAGAAAAGCAAAGGTTTTTTATATGCAGGATCGAATAAAATGGAGGAGGTAGGCTGGTACAAAAAAAATGCAAGAGGTGGCGACCAAGGACTTAAACATCCTGATTTTGGTGTTCATCCAGTAGGTAGTAAGCTGGCGAATGAACTTGGTCTATATGATATGTCAGGAAATGTGTATGAATGGTGTCAAGACACTTGGCATTTGAATTATCGTAATGCGCCAACGAATAGTAATGTTTGGAAAGGAGGAGAATCTTCTAGATTTGTAATTCGTGGAGGTTCCTGGTTGGCGGATGATCATTTGTGTAAAAATACCCGACGAAGTTTTAATCTGAATACAACGAGAAATGGGGCTGTAGGCTTTCGATTAGCAAAGTAATGTTTTTTAGATTAAAGTGATTACTTACTTTTTGTGAAGTCTGAAAACAGAAAGCTGCGAGCGGTGGACGGAAGGGGCTGCGATAGCAGCAGTACGCAGTACCAAGCGAACAGCGCGCCTGTAGAAGACCGATGCCTCAAAAAAATCTTTGATTTTTTTGAGGCACTCGCCCAAATGAATATTATTTTTTGCTTTAGTTTAGTTCCACTTCATTTTAAGATAGACCGCACAATGGTCGGAATGAATGGCTTCTTTAATGTGATTTGATTCGACCAATTGATCGACTAAATTATCAGTGACGGAGAAGTAATCAATACGCCATCCTTTGTTATTTGCCCGAGCATTAGCCCGATAACTCCACCAACTGTATTCTGTTTTTTTAGGATTTAAATGGCGGTAAGCATCCGTAAATCCGCTATTCAGCCATTTGGTCATCCAATCGCGTTCTTCGGGTAGGAAGCCAGAGTTGTTTTTATTGCCTTTCGGATTGTGTATATCATTTTCGGTATGTGCAATATTATAGTCGCCACAAACAATAATCTTGGGTCGTGTTTTTCGGAGTTCGTGAATCCAATCAAACATATCGTCAAGAAATTCGTATTTATATTCTTGTCGAATTTCTCCACTTGTGCCTGAGGGGAAATAAATATTGATTACCGTAATATCACCAAAATCAGCACGGATGATGCGTCCTTCGCTATCATGTCTTTCAATTCCACATCCTGCAATTACTTGATCTGGTTTTACTTTGCTGAGTATGCCTACGCTGCTATATCCTTTTTTGACAGCAGAGTGCCAGTAGTGATGATAACCCAATTCTTCAAACAATTCGACAGGGATTTGTTCGGGTTGTGCTTTGGTTTCTTGAAAAAAGAGCATATCAAAATCATTAGCCTTTAGCCAAGGAATGAAGTCTTTTTTTAATGCAGCACGGATACCATTGAGGTTGTAAGAAATAAGGGATTTGGTTGACATAAGATTGAAATATTAATGAAAGATAAAGGTACAATTTTAGTATGGTAAATACGAAGGGGAGGGGTGGAATTTAAGGAGGTGATGTTTGTAAGAATTTATTTAATTAAAGCGTTATTGATTGTGCTCAAATTTAGTTAAGTGCTTGAAAATGACTTGTATTGTACATTGAATTGTTTAAATTTGTTTTGTTATGATGGAGCCTAAACATTTTTTAACGATACTTTGCTTTTTTCTAGTATGCAGTTTTACCGTTCAATCACAAACCCTGATGGTGAGTGGACGTGTAATTGACGATGATACCGAAGAAGGAATTCCTTTTTGTAATATTTTTATTCAAGGAACGACTATTGGAGTTGCCTCTGATTTTGATGGCTATTTTTCATTTGAATATAGTGAGTCAAAACCGAATGATACCCTAGTGGTTTCTGCGATTGGTTATGTAGACAGAAAGCGTCCTTTAGGCAGCGAAATTGAACAAACCTTTAATTTTAGAATGCGTACTTCTGATTTTGATTTAGCAGAAGTGGTGGTCGTCGCAGGAGAAAACCCAGCTAATGAAATTGTGCGAAATATCGTAAAGAATAAGCCAAAGAATGATGTGCGTAATTTATCCAATTATCAATGTGAGAGTTATCAGAAAGTGGAGTTGGATTTAGATAATATTGATAAAATGCAAGATCGGAAATTGCTTAAGCAGTTTGATTTTGTATTTGATAATATTGATTCTACTTCGGATGAAAAACCATTTTTGCCGGGTTATATTTCGGAAACGATGTATGATGTTTACCATGTGAAAGATGAGCCCTTGAAAGAAATTCCGAAAGCGATGCAAGTCTCTGGTGTGAACAATACAACGGTAATCGATTTTTTGAATACGATGCATGAGAAGTATAGTATTTATGACAACTGGATTTATATTTTGGGAAAGGAATTTATTAGTCCTTTTGCAGGCACAGGCTTGCGGTATTACGATTATTATATCCAAGATACGATGATGATTTCTGGGCAACGAAGCATCAAGTTAAAGTTTAAACCTAAACGTAAACAAGAGAATACATTTTATGGAAATTTTTGGGTAGTAGATAGTACGTTTACTATTCATCAATTAAATATGCGGATGAGTCCTGGAGTGAATATTAATTTGGTCAATAGGATCATTATTTATGATGAGTCGAATTGGGTGAATGATAGTATTTGGATGCCTACGAAACAGAAAGTTGTAGTTGATTTTGTTTCGACAAAAAACGCGCCTGGATTGATTGCTAGGCAAACCACAACCTTTAAGGATTACAAGATTAATCAGGAAGAAATAATTGATAGGCATGCGACCTTAGATCCAGAAGATTTTTATATCGGCGATATGGAAAAAGGGGAGGAGTATTGGATTGAAAATAGGCATGAAGACCTATCAAAAAACGAAGCGATTATCTACAGTATGATTGATAGTATAAAACAGGTGCCTGTTTATAAAACCTATTCGAAGATATTGACTTTTCTAGGATCGGGTTGGTGGGTGATTGGTCCAGTAGAGTTAGGTCAATGGTCGAGTTTTTATAGTGGCAATGATGTCGAAGGATCACGATTGCGTTTGGCCATGGGCACCAGTAATAATTTGAGTACACGGATACGATTTGAGGTATTTGGAGCTTATGGATTTAAAGATAAGGAGTTTAAGTATGGAGGAAAAATGCAATGGAATGTACGAAAAGGAAAACGACGGACGATTGTAGGATTAGCGTATAAAGACGATGTCGAGTTGTCGAATATGAGTAGTGAAGAATTTGGAGATGCCAATGTATTTACGAGTTTGCCTCGGAGCAAAAACATCCAACAAAAGATATTGGCTGTGACAGAAGCGAAGGGGTTTATAGATCATGATTGGAAAAAAGGATGGTCCAATAAGTTGACTTATATTTATCGTCAAATGGATCCTTATGGAGGACAAGGATATGGTTTTGACTATCAATATTTACCTCGACCCGTAGCAGATCCAACGCGTATTGATACCACGGTGACTGCCTCTGAATTTATATTTAAAACGCGGTATGCGTATAAAGAAAAAATACTACAAGGAAATTTTGATCGGATTAGTTTAGGGACAAAGTATCCTATTGTTTCATTGCAATATACGGCTGGGGTCAAAGGCGTATTGAAAAGTGATTATAACTACCATAAATTGACATTAGGTATAGAGCATTGGTTTTATATTAATCCAATAGGATGGTCAAAGTATATCTTTAAGACAGGAAAGACTTTTGGAGCATTGCCCTTTTTATTATTGGAAGTACATCCAGGAAATGAGACTTATTTTTATAGCGATGAAAATTTTAATTTGATGAATCGATTTGAGTTTGTAAGTGATAGTTATGCAAGCTTAATGTGGGAGCATCATTTTGATGGATTCTTTTTTAATAAAATACCTGGCGTTCGTAAATTGAAGTTGCGTTTGGTGGGTTCGTTTAAGGCTGTTGTTGGTAAATTATCGACAGAAAATAGATTGAATAATCAACTTAATTTTATTGATTCTCCTGATGGCTATGTAGTTGGAGCACCGGGTAAAGTACCTTATATGGAGTCGGGTTTTGGTATTGAAAATATACTTCGGTTTATTCGTATTGATGCGATGTGGCGATTAAACTATTTGGGCAATCCAGAAGCTCAAAAATTTGTACCAATGGTCAGTTTAGATTTCAATTTCTAGTGTGGAATCCTTATAAAAACAATGATTTTTGTTTAAAGGTTTGTCTATTATATAAAAAGGCATGAAAATTGGAGGTAAATCCATGTATAATAGGGGGTTTAAGTAGATTAAGCTTAAGATAAATGTCACTTTTTTTATATAAAAAAAATAGTTTTGTTTAAAAAAAATGAGAATTTACCATAGAAGGCGAGATTAATTAATTTATACTATTTTTTTTTATATATTGCCTTTGCAGAGCCTCGTAAAGTAATAAATAAACATGACGAAGAGTACAGACAAGATAGAGATATTGTTGATAGAAGACAATGAAGGAGATATCATTCTTACAATGGAAGCATTGACTGAAACGACCATTCCCAACACGTTGTCCGTAACACGAGACGGCGAGGAAGGCATGGAATTTTTGTATAAATTAGGTAAGTATGCGGATGCACCTACGCCTGATTTAATTTTGCTTGATTTGAATATGCCTAAAAAAGATGGAAAGGAAGTACTTAAAGAAATTAAATCACATAAAGAGTTGAAAGTAATTCCAGTGGTTATATTAACCAATTCGAATGCGAAAAAGGATGTGGTGGAATGCTATGAGTTGCAAGCAAATTGTTATATCAATAAGCCTTTAGATTTTGAAGAATTTTCTAAAGTAATTCGCACGATTGAGCAATTCTGGCTTTCTATGGTTTTATTGCCTACACGAATCTAATTTGTGCGATCTTTTCCTAAAATATTTACATTAAGTTTTTTATTAAATAGGCCATACCAATGCCTAAATAATTTCCTGCGGCTATGCCAATTAACCCCGCAGCCATTCCTGGAATTAGTAATTCTTTGTTTTTTATTACACTACAAACTTGACCAATAAATACAGGACCAAAAATAGAAGCGGTAGAAGCTATAATGGTCGTGTCTCTATCTATTTTAAAAATAGCAGATAATAAAAAGTGTAGCCCAATCGTACCAAATAAAAGCAACATCGTAAAATATAAAATGGTCGGACTACCATTAATCAATTCCATAAAATTAGCTTGCATACCTAAAGCTACACAGAACATCAAAAGGAAGTATTCTCCTAATTCATAACTGTAAGGAATGGTTCTGACTTTATGAATAAAAGAAATGAGAATACTTAAGCTAGTTAGCAATAAAATAATGAGTCCAATGTTTTTTATTTCTTTGGTTACTAAAAAAACAAATCCAATAGCAATGCCTACAATGGAAACACTTATGAGCAAAGCTAGTATTATGTAAATTAGCTTCTTAGAAAAAGGAGTACTATCCTTTCCAACGAAGGATTTGTCTAGGATTGTTTTTTCTGTAGGGTTAAATTTTGAGCTAATGTTGGGATCATCTGGCTTTGTTTTTTCTAAAGATTTAAATTTCGGTAAAAACAAACCAAGTACTTGTTGAGCAACAGAGGTTAGAAAAATTAAATAAATAGCTCCACAAAGCAAATCAGATAAGGTCAATAAAAGGTATTGTTCTTCTGAAGCATCTAAGGCCGTTTTTATTGCGGCCATATTGGGTGTCCCACCGGTATACATACCTACCAACATACCTGAAATTTGCCAACTGTTTTCCACTTGGTTTGAAAATAGCACAGCGATAAGCACAGAGAGCAATAAACCAGAAAGAACACTTAACGCAAAGGCAAAAAGAAACTTTCGGGCATGTTTAAGACTCGACAAAAAAGCCGAACCCATCAAGAGTAAGGGAATAGCAATTAAAACACTAATGTTTGTAAACTCTTCGGCAAGACTTAAATTGAGCGTGCTAATTTGTAAATTTCCAATAAGAATACCTACACCAAAACACAGTACGACAGGACTAAGCCAAGCCGATAAACCAGATTTTTCTGCAAAAACATTCGCGGCCCAAGGGACGAAGAGAATAGCCAATATCTGGAAGACTTCTATCCCATTCATCCTTATTCTATTTTATTACTTTTGGAGGTGTTGAACCAAAGAACCAATGATAATACACTTGCCAAAATAAAGCCTATAATGCTTAAAATAGGAATGCCTCCTTTGGTCATTTGTGAGGAAGAAACAGGCGCCATCATTATAATGGCAGAGGCAATGAGTAATCCTACAATAATAAGCGTCAACATCAATCGGTTAAAAGCTTTGTTGATGACTTGTAGACCTGATTCGTATCCGCTATGTTCAATTTCAAGATGTAGTTTTCCCTTTCGAATATTGCGTAAAATTTCTTGTATATCTAAAGGGAAATTTCGAATAAAATAATCAAAACGACTAATGCGAAAGAGGGCTTCTTCTAGGATGTTTTCTTTCGAAAATTTATCCATCAATAATTTCTTGCCGTAAGGTTTAAGGTATTCGTAGGTGTTGAACGTGGGGTGAATTGTTTTTCCAATACCTTCTAAAATGGCCATAGATCGGATCAATAAAAACAAACTTCCAGGCACTTTCATTTTGTATTTGTAAATCACTTTCTGAAGTCGCATGCCCAAGTCTGCAATATTCGATTCTTCAACCGTTAATGTGGAAAAGTCGTCAATGATTTCTCCAAGATCTTGTTCGAATGCCCTAGGATTAGTGATTTCATCATAAGTCGCAAGTTTGCGAAAATGTCGCGCCATACCAGGCGAATCTTGTCGAGCCATGCTAATAAGCGCACTAGCAAAAGCAAACTTATTATTTTTAGAAAGTCGCCCTACCATACCAAAATCAATAAGACAAATTGTACCATCTTCTTGGATGATAATATTTCCGGGATGTGGATCGGCGTGGAAATAACCATGTTCAAACATTTGCGACATGTAAATATCCATTCCTTTTTCGGCAATGACTTCTGGATCAAGTCCCCATTTTTGTAGTTGATCGACGTCAGTGATTTTACATCCTTTGGCAAATTCCATGACTAAAATTTTGTCGGTTGACAAATCATCATAGTAATTGGGGATGTGAAATTTATTATCATTTTTATAAAAATCTCGAAACTGTCTAATGTTTCGAGCTTCATTAGAATATTTCAATTCCCGTTGCATCGTTTTTTCAAACTCTTCCACAAAGTCTAAGACATTGGTAATCCCAAATCGTTTTTCCAATGTTTGTTTACTAAGTTTAGCTCCGCGTTTTAAGACGGAAAGATCACGCTTGACGAGATCTTGTACACCAGGACGTTGTACTTTGACCACCACTTGATGATCATTCGGTAAAACAGCTTTGTGTACTTGTCCGATTGACGCAGAAGCTAATGGTGTTTTGCTAAAGTATTTAAAGGTGTTTTTTAGGGGAGTCTTGGTTTCTAGTTCTACAATTTTTTGAGCTTCTTCAAAGGGAAAAGGAGCGACACTACTTTGAAGTTTTTCAAACTCTAAGATCAATTCTTCAGGTAAAATATCTTTTCGATTACTTAAGACTTGGCCGAGTTTTACAAAGGCGGGACCAAGCTCTTCAAAAGCCATACGTATTCGTTCCCAAAGCGAATATTGAACCATTCGACTTTCTCCTTTTGCCCATCGAATTTTCTTTTCTTTGGGTACCATTTCTCCGAGTCTAAAAATAAAAATTAGTTCTTCTAATCGATACTTTCGAAAGACTTGAATAATTTCAATGACCCGATTAAGGTCTTTTATATTTTGGTTAAAAATCATGTATGGGATTATAAAAAAGCTGAAATTCTATTGCTTTGTTTTACAAATATAAGATTTGTTTAAATTTTATACATATAAACTACCGCAATAAGGAGGAAACGATCTCTCAATAAAAGAAAACCCGATTCCATGAAATGGAATCGGGCTTAATTGCATAAAAAAGTATATGATAGAAAAAGGATAAGATTATCCTTTCATAATATTTTCGTCGTTTTCGTTTTCAATACCGAGTTTTGCTTCAATCGCTTCGATACGTCGAGTTAAGCTCGTTAATTCTGACTTGGATGAAGATTTTACTTTGTTAGAAAGTTCATTAAACCATTCTTTGAATTTCGATTCGTATTCTTCTTTTTTTCCTTCGGTAGATTCTAACAAATCATCCACTACTTTTTTCCCTTCTTCTTCAGACAAACTTCCTTTATCTACTAATTCGTCAATTTTAGTTTGGATTTTTTCTGCGGTAGCTGAAACTAGACCTACACCGGTGTATAAAAACTTTTTAAATAAATCTTCCATGATAATAAGGTTTGATGAGTTGGAAATAAATAGGTTTCAAAAAAAACGGATTTCCTCTCAAAGAAGAAATCCGTTTTTAATAATATTATTTTTTAGCTGTTGGAGTAACTTCTGTAGCTACTTTAGTCGCTTTTGTAGTGGTTGCTTTGGCAGCTTTAGCCACTGTAGTTTTAGCTTTAGCTACTGTTTTCTTAACAGTGCTTGTTGCTTTTTTACGAGTTGTAGTTGCTTTCTTTCTTGTTTTAGGAGCTAACTCATCGATTCGTGCTTCTAAGCTTTCGATTCGGTTGATTAAGCTTTCAAGATCAGCAACAGAAGGTAATTTGATAGATTTTACAATACCGTCAATTGTTTCTCGAACTTTAGATTCTACTTCATCTTTTTTACTTTCTGTAGTTTCGATGAAATCTTCTAAAACTTTTTTCCCTTCTTCTTTAGAAATGTTTCCTTTTTCAACAAGAACGTCTACTCGAGATTGAATTTTTTCTGCAGCAGCAGCTACAACGCCAACACCAGCGTAAACCATTTTTTTAACTAAATCTTCCATGATATTTAATACTTTAATTGATTTTTAAATTAAATGAATAAGCAATAATTATTTACTTGCTTTTTCTGCGATTTTATTTTCAAGACCTTCCACTTTTTCAATAACTTCATTGAAAAAACTTGGGCTAGGGAATGTTACTTTTCCTTTAATGTCTTCCATCCAACCTTTGAACTTGGTGGTATATTCTTCCCGCTTAGCCTCTGTAGTTTCTTTTAAGTCTTCCATTACTTTACGGCCTTCTTCTTCTTTTACTTTACCTTGTTTGATGATCTCATCAATGTTTGTTTGTACTTTACCTGCAGCAGTAGAAACGATTCCAACTCCTGTGTACATTACTTTTTTAATCATATCTTTCATAAGAATTCAATTTTTCAGATTTAAATAATTTTTATTTTGATGAATGCTTTTTAGCCATAAAAAAGAATGACTATTTCATTTCATACTGCAAATATAAATCAAATTTATTAAACTTTCAGAAATTATTGAAAATTTAGACATTTCATGACAAATTGATAACAAATAAACGTGAATTTACTGGGGTTTAGCTATGAATTTTATTTTTTTTAACATAAAAAATATCAAAATGAAGACTAAAAACATACTTTTACCTCTGCTATTTTTATGGATTTTACTCATTTTGGGAGCTTGTGGAGCAACAAAAAACACCACAAAAACAGTAGATCAACAAGAATCAAAAAAACACCACGTTTTTCCCAAGAATTGGGAAGGGGTTTGGAAAGGCCGACTATATATTTATAAAGCGACAGGTTTGGTTAGTGAAATAGATATGCAATTGCGCATCTTACCTACCGCAATAGATAGCGTTTGGACATGGAATATTATTTATGGAGAAATCACTGATGATAATAGGCCTTATGAGTTGATCCCTATACAGAGTCAACAAGGCCATTATATCATCGATGAAAAAAATGGAATTTTACTTGATGTATATTTTCAAAATGAAACCTTATATAGCCGATTTGAAGTTGCGGACAATGATATTTTTATTACCTATACCTTGCTTGAAGATGAATTAATATTTCGAGTGGTCTCTGGATCTAAAAAACCAATTCGCTCTACAGGAGGGGATGCATCAAAAGAAATACCTCTTGTACTTGCCTATCCGATAAGCACTACTCAAGAAGCCAGACTTAAATTAGAGAAATAAAAAAAGCCCCGGTTGGATGCGCCGAGGCTTGTTTAATCTTGGAAACATTTTTTGGCAAATTTCCATGATTTGATTTATGCTTTCACACAAATCGAGGTTGAGCGTTAGTATTGCTGTTTTCAGCTTCGACAAGGTTATTCTTTTATAAGAGAAAAGCAAATTTGTTTTTTGCTGTTTTTGCTTTATTTGTGACGACATTTTTTGTGTGATCTTTTTTTGTGAATTTTAAAAAGATCACCTGAATAGGATCTTTTATTTACTAGCTTCCTATAGGTCGGCCATTATGTGACATGGTGAAAATAAGTAATAAATAAAAAAAATGACTATTTTTTCATTGAAAAAATGCTCAAGATTGAGGAATTTGGCGAATTAAGAAAAAGGAACTACCTAGACTAACCACAGAAATTAGTAATAATACGAACCATACTGGAACATCAAATAAAAAATATAGACCAACTCCCAAGAGCACACTCACAAATAAAATAGCTAGAAATTGCTTCATGGGTTTCCACAAATAATGAAGCTTTGGCTTAAAGTAGGTACTCATGTCCATTTCTTCGGTATGGCAAGATTTAGACAATTTCTTCTTCAAACAAGGAACCCGTTCTAAATTTTGATGCAGAGATTGGTTTAATTGAAGCTCCGCACAACAATCAGGACATTGCTCCAAATGTTTAAGAAAGGCATTTCGCATTTCTTCATCCATTTGACCGTCAATGTAATCCCATATTTTAGATTCGTCGCAGTGCTTCATATCATATGATTCTACTTTTAAAAAGGCAAATTTCATGCCTGACCAAAATCTACAACAAGAAGATAAGACTTAATGTTTAAACTATTTGGATTATCTATCTACAATTTATGGGAAATTTTTATTATTTGGGGCTTCCACTAACGTGGCGGTCCTTTCCAGGCGCGGCTTCGCCTTGGTACTATGACGATTTTTTAATCGTCATAGTACGGCTCCTTTGTCGCCCCTTCCAAGCACCTAAGCCAAGCAAGTGGCTAGTAGAGGAAAGGTCAAATCATATTAGTTAATACGATCTTGTAGGATATAATGGGAAATTGGCCATTTGTTCTTTTACTTCATTTTTGATATTGGCCAATACGGTTTCATTGTCTGCATTAAGGATGGCTTGATCTATCCATTGAACTACCTGAATACAATCTTGTTCTTTTAATCCTCTGGTCGTTATAGCTGGAGAGCCAATCCGAATTCCAGAAGTTACAAATGGAGATTGACTATCAAAAGGAACCATGTTTTTATTGACGGTGATATGTGCCGTTCCTAAAGCCTCTTCTGCTTGTTTGCCTGTTACGTTCTTAGATCGTAAATCAATTAGCATTAAATGATTATCGGTTCCTCCAGAGATAATTTTATATCCTTTTTCAATAAATGCATCCGCCATAACCTTTGCATTTTTTATTACTTGTTCAGAATACGTTTTAAATGCTGGTTGAAGCACTTCTCCAAAGGCTACGGCTTTAGCCGCAATAATGTGCTCCAAAGGACCACCTTGTGTACCAGGAAAAACACCACTGTTTAAAATACCCGACATCTTTCGAAGCTTGCCCGATTTTAAAGTTAAGCCCCACGGGTTTTCAAAATTTTCACCCATTAAAATCAATCCACCTCTAGGACCTCTTAGCGTCTTATGTGTAGTGGTCGTTACTATATGACAATGCGGCATTGGATCTTTCAATAATTTAGCAGCAATTAATCCTGCAGGATGTGAAATATCCCCTAATAACAAAGCACCAACTTTATCCGCGATCGCTCGGAATCGAGCATAATCCCAATCTCTTGAATAGGCAGATGCACCACAAATAATTAACTTGGGTTTTTCTTTTAATGCTTTGGCTTCTACCTTGTCCATATCAATGATTCCTGTCTCTTCTTCCACGCCATAAAAAGTCGCATTAAACATTTTACCAGAAAAATTGACTGGAGAACCATGTGATAAATGTCCACCATGAGAAAGATCGAATCCTAAGATCGTATCTCCTGCTTTTAATACCGCAAGGAATACTGCGGCATTGGCTTGTGCTCCTGAATGAGGTTGTACATTGGCATATACTGCTCCAAACATTTCCTTCGCTCGATCAATAGCCAATTGCTCAATTTCGTCAATAATTTCACAACCACCATAATATCGTTTCCCAGGATAACCTTCTGCATATTTATTGGTAGGACAAGTTCCCATAGTTTCCATTACTTGAAGACTGGTGAAGTTTTCGGAAGCAATAAGTTCTAATCCTGAACGCTGTCGCTCTAGTTCCTTGGCAATTAAATTTCGTATAGCCGTATCTTGAATCATGGTGTGTGGTTTAAAATTTTAAGCGACAAAGGTAAGCTTTCCTTAGCAGATTTTATGGTTTAGTCATTCGCTTTTTTATAAAAATAAAATTACATT
This sequence comes from Saprospiraceae bacterium, assembly GCA_020629935.1. Classification (GTDB taxonomy): domain Bacteria; phylum Bacteroidota; class Bacteroidia; order Chitinophagales; family Saprospiraceae; genus JAHDCJ01. Next base: position 21,219 of record JAHDCJ010000058.1, read on the forward strand.
TTGCTTTCAAACCATTTGGCCAAAGTTTCCCGTTGTGCTTCAGATAATTTTGCTTTAGGATGCATGATCCAATACGGAGTAAGTGGCATGTGTTTCTCTCTCGTTTCTTCTGCACATTCTTCTAGTTTATGGTTGGCTTTATTGGCAGCATAAGCGCCCCATTCAGAGAAGTTTAGTTTTTCTCGACCTACTCGAATATGTTTTTTGACCCACCAATTGACTGGAGAAATATTGGTGTACCAAGGATAATGTGTTTCATGTGAATGACAATCATAACAAGCTATTTTTAAAATGCTTGTGATTTCTTCATTGGGTTGTGTAAGCGTCATAAAGTCTTGTGCTTTATCCACGCTAGGATTCGTTTTATCAATTCTAAAAAATTGCATAATAACGAACACGATTAATAAAAATAATCCAATCTTTTTTTTCATGATAGTGGTATTTATCTTTGTGAAACAGGTAGAAGAAAATGAGATTAATTAGCATTTTCTTCCATATAAGCAAATTGACAGACTTTGGGTTTTTGTTTTTTAAATAACTGACTCATCCCAGTGCCCGATCCAGTAAACATTCCCCAAGTACATTGATCACTATTTTCAAAAAATAAAGTAGCATTTGAACTGTAATTGTAGCCTTTGTATACTTCTTTAAACCGCCCATCTTTTACTCCGCTCTTGAAGGAACCCGTATAAGAAACGGAAGTAGGGAAGTCATATATTTCTTTCAAACGATCATCTGCTTCAAATTTAAACTTACCCGAAATGATCTGTGTTTTGTTCAGTCCAGGCTTGTATAAATAATAGCCTCTATAATCATTAAATTGCCGAACCTTCATTCCAATTAATTCTTCTACTGCAAGTTGGGTATAATTTTTTACACGTTTTAATTTTAATTCTCCTTTTTGAATCTCTTCCACCACATCTTCTGGAATGTATAATTCTGATGCGCCACCATAGACCCAACCGTTTAAATTTTTCTTAGGTACTTTTACTTTATACCAAGGCGCATCTTGCATCTTTCCACGAATCTCTGTCTTTAATGTAAAATCCGTTTTTTCATTTAAATAGGTGGCTTCTTCGCCTTCTTTTAGGGTGTATAGTATCTTACCTTTAATGTCTGGACTTAGCCGAATTCTTAGGCTACTTACTTTGGAAATAACATAATTATTTACTTTAATCGTTTTACTAGGTTTGGTATTCGGCTTAGTTTCTGGAGTCTCTTCACCTCCATCCGATTTACAACTTGCAAAGCCTAATAGTAAGAATAAAAGAAAGGTATAAAATTTCATAGAAGTCTATTTATTTTCCCAAAGATAAAGAAGTGATTTTATCTTTTTATAAGGATCACTAAAATATCGGCATCGGTTTTGTATTTGAAAATAAATAATTACTTTTAAAGCATCACCCGCTTTCATGCCTCGAATTCCATAGACCCATGCGTAAATTAATTTTTTTACTTCTGTTTTTTTGTTTTTTTTCCTTCTCTTTAGAAGCGAAAACGGATCGTTACCGTTGCATTATTAACGATAATCCTGCTACGACAATGACCATCGCTTGGGATCAACGGTCAGGAACAAGTCCTGTTTTATACTATGATGTGATTGATCATGGTCAAAATATCAACAATTATATAAGTACTCAACGACCCAACCATCAAGTACGATTTCGAGGAATGCACAATCATTTTGTTCGATTAAAAAATCTACAACCCAATACACATTATTATTTTGTAATTGAAGATAGTGAAGGCCTAAGCCCAAGATTCTTTTTTCAGACTGGTGCTAGCCATGCCGGACAAACCATTTCTGCTATTGCTGGAGGCGATTCAAGAAATCTTCGGACGGCTAGAAAAAATGCCAACCTTATGGTGGCTAAATTACGTGCGGATGTCGTGTTTTTTGGCGGAGATATGACAGGAGGAGATAATGATACCCAATGGCCTCAATGGATGGATGATTGGCAATTAACCATCGCTTCAGATGGTCGAATGACGCCTATCGTTGGCGCCAGAGGAAATCACGAAAAAGAAAATGCGACTCTCATCAATTTATTTGATGCGCCTCATCCTGATGTTTATTATGCACTCAATTTTGGAGGAAATTTGCTTCGTGCCTATACATTAAATTCTTTAATCTCCACAGGTGGCGAGCAAGCTGCTTGGCTAGAAAATGATTTGTCTAATTATTCAGATGTTGTTTGGAAAATTGCGCAATATCACCAAGGCATTCGCCCACATACCAAACGTAAAGCAGAGCGTAGTGATATTTTGAAAAATTGGGCGCATACTTTTTATAAACATCGAGTAGATGTAGTGGTTGAATGTGATGCACATGTCGTAAAAACAACTTGGCCTATTCGTCCGAGCACTGAGCCTGGCAGTGATCAAGGTTTTGTAAGAGACAAGGAAAATGGAACAGTTTACGTAGGCGAAGGATGTTGGGGCGCTCCGCTTCGTGCAGATGATGACGATAAATCTTGGACAAGAAACAGTGGAAGTTTTAACCAGTTTAAATGGCTTTTTATTAGTCAAGAAAAAATCGAAATTCGAACCATCAAAACAGATAATGCCCAACAAGTAGGTAGTGTTTCTGATCATGATCGTTTGGCAATGCCTTATAATATTGATCTTTGGCGACCTTCCAATGGATCGGTAATTACGATAAAAAATAAACAATATATTCCTGGTATGGCATTAGTAAACGCTGCACCAAAAGCAAGCCCAATGATTCCCTCTCGACCTAAAGTAAATGAACTGAAAGACTTTGAATTATTATTATCTAAAAGATCAAAAGTAGAAGTGAAATTATTGGCTTTGTTTCAATCTCAAAAAGGCCATTTTGAATTGCAACGATCTAGCAATGGTTTATTCTATCGTACCATAGATACATTGCAAATTGATCGCCCTCAACATTTGACTCAAGTACTTCGATATCAAGACAAAGAAATTGCTTTTTTAAATGTACCTAAGGCTTATTATCGCCTTCGATATTTTATAAAAGATAAAGAAATAAAAACGGAGCCCAAAGTAGTAGAACTGACTCCTTGGAACGAATTTTATGTACTTAAAACCATTCCTGATTCGGAAATAGTACAAGTGAATTACCAATTGAATCAACCGCAAGATGTTCGATTAAAAGTCTATAACGATTTTGGACAAACAGTAATTTCTAAAAGATTAGAAAATAAAACTTCAGGCAGTCATGTCGAAAAATTGAACTTGGAAGGTTGGGATTCTGGAATTTATTTATTGTCATTAGAAACAGAAAATGAACAGATTGTTCGACGGATTATTGTGCCTTCTTCATAAAATAGAGCATGCTTATTTAAAATTACTTTAAGGGTTGGGAATGAACTTGACATAGTTTGGGTCACTGATTTCAGAATCTAGGGAGGGACCCGCCCAAGAGTACCGCCGCCGCCGACTAGGTATCTACATTCATAGCAAGACAAGGCTCCGCCCTTTATAACCCAAGTCGCATGGTTTATGTCAATTAATTGGATGATTATTTGTCACCCGAAGAAGAAGTACTTTTTCTCTTTGATGTAAAAATGAATATTTAAAATTAAACAAAGAAATGAAATGTGTGAATAGGTATGTATTCCATTTAAACACTTCCTTTTTTCTAGTAAAGTAAAAAAGATATCTATAAACAAGAGGTTTATTCCATTTTACGAGATTTATTCATCATCGATAGGACACAAAAAAGGGCTTCCAAAGTGTTAAAGATCAAAACTTTACAAAAGCATGAAATAATTGCTTATTAAACACAGGGTTTTTCGTAACTTTGTGCCTTCATTTAAGAAGAAACCATGAAAGTAGCTGTAATTGGAGCTGGTCCTGCAGGCGTAACTGCTGCCTATGAACTCGTAAAGCGAGGGGTAAAAGTTGACTTGTATGAAGCGAGTGATCGAGTAGGAGGTATGGCTCGTACCTTAGACCTTTGGAATCAAAAAATAGATATTGGCCCTCACCGATTTTTTAGTAATGATAACCGTATCAATAAAATTTGGTTGGAGGTCGCGGATAAAGATTACAAAATGGTCGATCGAATGACCAGAATCTATTATAAAAAGAAATTTTTCTACTATCCGCTCAAAGCCTTTAATGCACTTTTTACCTTAGGACCTTTTAAGGCTTCTATGTGTATGTTAAGCTACTTTAAAGAAAAAATTAAACCAACGCCAGATGATGGTAGTTTTGAAAACTGGGTAACGAATCGTTTTGGACGACGCCTTTTCGAAATTTTCTTTAAAACCTACAGTGAAAAACTTTGGGGAATTTCATGTAAAGAATTAGACTCTGATTTTGCTGCACAACGAATTAAAAAGCTTTCGCTTTTTGAAGCGATCAAAAATGCCTTGTTCGCAGGAAGAGGAAATAAACATAAAACCTTAGTAGATCAATTTGCCTATCCTATAGAAGGTACAGGAATGATTTATGAACGTATGGCTCAATATGTGAGAGACAATGGAAGTCAAGTCCATATGAATACGCCCGTACAATCGGTACATACCGTAAATGGACAAGCCAAAAGCCTAACACTAGAAAACGGTGAAGTAATCGCATATGATTTTATCGTCTCTTCTATGCCACTAACCTTATTGGTTAATCGACTTCCTGAAGTTCCAAGTGCAGTAAAAACGGCAGTTAATAACCTAAAGTTTAGAGATACGATTATTGTCTATTTAAAAGTAGATGCAGTAGACTTATTCCCTGATAATTGGCTTTATGTACACTCTCCAGATCTAGAAATGGGTAGAGTAACCAATTTCTGTAATTGGGTGCCTGAGATTAATAATAACGAAAAATCAACGATCCTTGCTTTAGAATATTGGTGCTATAGAGACGAAGATCAAATTTGGAAAGATGATGATCAAAAGTTGATTGAATTAGCTAAAAAAGAAATTCGACATACCGGTTTAATCAAAGATGCTAAAATTACAGATGGGCATGTTTTTAAAATCCCACGTTGTTATCCTGTGTACAAAAAAGGATATAAAACGCAGCTAGAACCTGTAGAAACATATTTGAAGACATTGAAAAACCTTGCAGTGATTGGACGATATGGTGCGTTTAAATACAATAACCAAGACCACAGTATTTTGATGGGATATTTAGCAGCTAAAGATATTGCTGAGGGGAAAGATAAAGTGGATCTTTGGCAGATTAATACCGATTATGATAGTTATCAAGAATCTTCTGTAATTACAGAAACAGGTTTGCAAGAAGCTTAGATTATAATTGTTTTAGTCGAATAGAAATATCATCAAAGTAAACAGGGGTGTCTCCATTGTTCCAACAATAAACGGTTAGTTTCTTGTTGGTGCTTCGAGCGTCTGTTTGGGTACGAATCACTAATTTTTCCCAACCATTTTCTGTAGCTTCTACTCGATTGTAATTGCCTTCCCAGATTCCTCCTCCTTCTACATGGGCAACTAACATGCCTTTAGGATCTTTAGGGTTTTCACACATACGCCAAACCACCACTTCAATTGCTTCATTACCCTTTAGGTCTTCTACGGTATATTCAAATCCAAAGGGTTCTTCAGGGGTTAATAATATACATTGTTGACCTGAATGGGCATAGGCATAACTTTTGTTTTTTCCTCCAGAAAATAAACTTCCTCCTTTTCCTTTAAACACAGGAATGGTAAAATCTCGGACAATCGTTTCTCCATCACAACTATATTTTCGGGTGCTCGACTGGTCAAAACCACCATAAAAATATACCGTTCCTAACACTAAGGAGGCCAAGACAAAGACTTGAACAAACTCTTTCAAAATCCGATGAAATGCTTGATTATTATTTTCCATTTTATTATAAAATCATCATTCAGAAAACCTAAAACGACTTCAATATACAAATTTGCCAATTTTTACTTAGAAATTGTCTATTTTTCGAATTCATTACGAAAATGATTTATGGTCTTTAGCAGTGCATATTTTATTTGTTATTTTTTGCCGCTATTTTTCATTTGCTATTTCCTCGCACCTAGCAAAATGAAAAACAGTGTAGCCTTGATATTTAGCCTTTGGTTTTATACTTGGGGTGCACCCAAATTTATTTTCGTTGTGTTGCTAGGTCTTATTCTTGATTTCTATTTTGTACAGCTTATAGAAGTAAGTGAAGGTAAAAAACGAAGGCGGATATTATCTCTTGCCATTTGGTCTAATGTATTGATTTTATTAGTTAGTAAATACCTTAATTTTTTCGTAGACAATGTCAATGAAGTCTTAAGCGCAGTAAAGATTGGAGGAATTGAATTCGCATCTATTGCCCTTCCTATTGGTATTTCTTTCATTACCTTTCAAAAGATTAGTTATATCGTTGATGTGCATAGTGGAAAAAGCAAAGCGCTCAAAAGCTTCGCAGATTATGCTTTGTATATTTTACTCTTCCCACAATTGATTGCAGGGCCTATTGTTCGGTATAAAGAAATTGCCGCACAACTACGTGATCGAAGCGCCAATGATCATATTGACATGAAGCTTACGGGCCTTCATCGATTTACTATTGGTCTTTCTAAAAAAATGCTTATCGCCAACCCTTTGGGAGAAATGGTTGATTTGATTTTTGCAGTTCCGCCCGGCGACATGGGGTCTATGATTTTATGGATTGGAATTGTGGCTTATTCATTCCAAATTTATTTTGACTTTTCAGGCTATTCTGATATGGCCATTGGTATTGCAAATATGCTCGGATTCAAATTTCCTGAGAATTTTAATTTACCTTATATTTCACAAAGTATTACCGAATTTTGGAGACGATGGCACATGACTTTAGGCAATTGGATGAGAGATTATCTTTATATTCCTTTGGGTGGAAATCGAGTATCCATCACCCGAATGTACATCAATTTATGCGCGGTGTTTTTAATCTCAGGCTTTTGGCATGGGGCAGCATGGACCTTCATTTTCTGGGGTGCATTTCATGGGTTCTTCCTCGTTTTAGAACGACTGTTTTTATTAGATGTGTTCAAGAAAATCGGTAAGTTTCCTTCTATCGTAATCATTTATGTGCTCGTTTTGATTAGTTGGGTTTTCTTTCGATCTCCTGATATGAGTTTCGCTTTTAGTTATATTAAAAACATGTTCATTTGGGATAGTGCGCCTCATTTTATTTATCTCAATAATAAGTTTTGGATTGCCTTAATTATTGGAGCTATTTTCGCATTTACAGGCATGTTTAAGGTGATGGAGCAACAATTTTCAAAATGGTTTGAAATAGAAAAAAATAATTTCATGCTTACCTTCAAAACCCTTTCTTTAACCTTTTTGGGTTTGTTGAGTATTGCCGAAATATTTGGTTCCGACTTTAACCCTTTTATCTATTTTCAATTTTAATGCATGAGCAAATGGCTTCCACATATCTTATTTAGCTTTATGGCTTTTCTCCTTTTTGGAATGGTCATCTATATGCCTTTGCTACAAAAAGCAGACTTGTTTCAAGTGCCTCGATTAGATGGTGCATTTCAGAAAACGGAAACCGAAAAATTAAACGTACGCAATTGGTCTTCTGGCAAATACCAAAAGGCCTATGAACAATATTTAAAAAATGATGATTACCTCATCGCGCCACTAGTCCGCCTGAAAAGTCAAATCGATTATAGCTTATTTTCACTTTCTTCCAATGATCAAGTATTGGTGGGGAAAGAAGATCAACTTTACTCTTCTGCTTATACGGAAGCTTGGCTCGGTAGAGATAAACTCACCCAAGAAGATCTAGATCATCGAATACAGCAATTTGAAAAGACACATGATTTTTTTCGAAAAAATGGAAAACAATTTATGGTCTTATTGCCTCCAAGTAAACAAACCTTTTTCCCTGAATTTATGCCAGATGCTTATCAACAAATGCCTAGGAAAGAAACCAATAGGGAATGGTTTGTTAAGGCCTTGAGTGAAGCAAAAATCCCTTGCCTAGATTTTGATTTTTTAAAAGAAAAACAAAAAGATTACCCCGAACCGCTTTATCCTAAATGGGGGTTGCATTGGAGTTTGTATTCGGTGCCTATAGTAACCAATCACTTACTAGAAGAAATGATGGAGTTAGATACGAGTATGCGAAATAATATTCAATGGGATAAAAGCGCAAAATTAGAAGAAGGCTTTTGGACCACAGATTGTGAAAATTATCGATCCATCAATTTATTAACAGGCGTGCGATCTGAAATGACTCCGATAGCAAATGTGAAATATGCTTCCATGCCAGATAGTCTTAGACCAAAAGTATTAGCCATCGGCGATTCTTTTTATGAAGTACTTGTGACGGATGGAATTACTCAAAAAGCATTTCATCCAGACTCTGAATTTTGGTATTATAATCGCGATGTTTACCCTGAAAAAAAACGAGATGGGAAACGCTTAAAAGCTCGTGATCTTTTTACTAAAGAATATATCTTGTCCTTCGATTTTGTTTTAATAGAAAGCGCAGAGATTAATCTCTCGTGGGTTGGCTTTAGTTTTTTAGAGAATTTGACCAATCTTATTAAAGAATGAACAAGGCCTATTTAAAACGATTGTATCAACATAATCGACTGATCTTTGGATGGGTCAGTCTATTCGTTTTAGGTACTTTATTCTCCAACTTTATGGGAGATGAAATTAGTCCTTTTTTTGTGTGGGGCATGTTTTCTGAAAAACTAGAAAATAAAAAAGAACAAGCAGTCATTGAAATTTATATCAATAACGAAGCCTATAATTATACCAAAGAGTTAAGCAACTTTAATCGGCATATGTTGATGAGTCCTATTGGGTATTATAAAAAAATATTGGACAATGATGGACAAGATCCCTTTCAAAACTTCTTAGAAAGTAAATTGGGGAATACCTATCAAAAACTGATTCCATTGCTTCCTTATATTAGTAATACCTCAGAGCAAATTAAGGCATTTAAAACTTGGCTTAAGGAATATCTCGCATGTAGTTCGGGAAAAGAAATTCAGTCTTTTCGAGTGATAGAAGTGCTTTATTCTTTCGAAAAAAATCAAATAACGAAACAAGCAGAAACCTTAATTCTTGAGAGCGAATGATTAAACGATGGTCTAACATATCACTTAGTCGAAAACAAGCTTCCAGATGGGTTTTTGGTATCGTAATCCTTGCTTTGGTTTATCGTTATTTTTCCAATGCTTTATTACATCAATTACATGATCCGGTCCTCAAATATCCGTATGTAGACTTGACGTATTGGCTTTATCATTTCTTGCACATTCCAGAACTATTCACCTCAAATTTTAGTCTCGCACTAATTTTTGATTTTGCTTTATTGGGTACAGCCATTGGTAGTTTTTTTTCCATAGAAAAAAGAATGTATCCCATTGCGTTTACGCTATTATTTAGTATTTACTTTGTAACTTATAATTCATTTAGCGCGCACCATACCCATTGTATGATTGGCCTCTTGCTCATTGGTATTCCCTTTTGGTTTAAAGATGACGAACGTTTTGCTTTGCTTTGGGAGGGGTTACGATATTATACACTATGGATATTTTTCTCCGCTTTCCTTTGGAAATTATTTAGAGGTACTATTTTCTTACACAGTCAAGGTACCGCCAATTTTTTAAATGAAAATGCGAGCTATCTTGTGCATAATCCGAATGACTTTTGGTCGAATATTTATCTTTATATTTTAGCTAGTCCAGCCATTGCTTCTTTTTTACATGCTTCAGGCCCTTTATTACAAGCTCTGTTTGGAATTGGCTTTTTTACGAAAAAACTAGATTGGCTTTGGTTTATTCTTCCTTTTGTTTTTCATACCCTTACCTATATATTTTTTCATGTCGTCTTTTTTGAATTATTGGTATTGAACTTTACTTTTTTTAAAATCAATAATTCAATAAATACGTCGAACTTTTCGCTATCCTCTAATGTTGGTGTAGATGGAAATAATCAAACTGTCAAATCATAAACCATGAGAAAAATTTCAACCATCTTTGATCGAAACTGGGAAACCAATCGAAAAGTAAATGAAAAACTAATCGTCGATTTTAATTTTGAAGAAGCAATAGCTACAGAAAAATTAGATGGAATGAATGTTCGGGTAACCATACGAAAGGGCACGGTAGTTCGAGTAGAAAAACGAAGAAATCCAAACAAAATCCAAAAGCAAATGGGCATCACTGAACCTTGGTACATTGATGCGCAACAAGAGGCCAAAGAAGATCGGTGGATTTTTGATGCGGTCAGCAATACTGACTTTACGCAAGTGCCCGATGGCGAATGGTCGGGCGAAGCATTAGGGCCAAAGATACAAGGAAACCCATTGAATTTAATTGAGCATCAAATCTTTCTTTTTTCCTTACCTGAATGGCGAGAAAAAATTATTTTGAAAGAGGTTCCTTTCTCTTTTGATCAGTTGAAAGATTTCCTTGCCAATCAAAAAAGTATTATTGGTAACGATGCACTTATTGAAGGCATTGTTTGGCATCATCCAAATGGAGAAATGGTAAAAATTAAACGAAAAGATTTTGGACTTTAGTGAGAGCTTATTATGATTTATAATACCATTCTTGAACAAAATAATCCGTTTTAAAACCCATCATTTGATTCAGGTTTTTCATACGGTGATTCGTGGTGTAGAAGTCTGTTTTTACATATTTGACAAGTGGTTCTTTTGTAATTAAAAAGTGATATAAATAAGCTTTCATAAATTTCGCTAATCCTTTACGCCGGTATTCAGGAATTACTCCAGTCATATACTGAGTGCAAAATTCACCATCTTTTTTATATCTAATAATAGATAACCCGATGAGTGCTCCACTATCATTGCGCAACATTAAATGTAATAGTCGGAAATTATTATTTGCTGCTCTTTCCAAAGAATTGTCTAAGTCTTTTCTTGTAATTTGAAAAGTAATTTGATCGTCTACTCTTTCCATGTCGTTGAGTAGGAAGGTCATTATCTTGGTGATTTCATTTCGTTCGGTATGATTCGGATCATCTAGTAAATCAATGGAAAATCCACTAGGAAGAAATTCCAGCCATTTTGAAATTAAATCTTTCGATAAATCACTTAAATATAATTTGGTGAATTCCATTTCATTGCCTTTAACAAAGCCACAATCTGAAATTATTTTTTTACAAAAAGCACTTCTTGTTTTTGTCGTGATAAAAGATTCTTCTTTCTTAAGGGCTAAGATTTTTGTCTGAATACACTGGGCTAAATCATCACTTTCAAATCTCTCATCATGATCTACTGAAATTTGAAACTTTGATTTCCCTTGTACATCTTTAAAGTAGGCACAATTTATATTTGCAATGATTTGCCCATTATCCATGATATAATAAAAACGAGAGGGAGGCGTTTCTTTCCTCGCTTTTAGCATATGTTTTCTCCAGTTTTTAAAATTTGGCAAAGACTGATTAGGGTAAAGTTGTAATAAAAATCGACGTCGAAAATCGATCCAATTTGCTAGTTTTTCATCAGAAAAATTAGCGTAATCCATTTCTTGAAGTTTATACATAACAAAATATTTATTCTCTTTTAACTTCTAATTTGTCTATGCGTCCACACGCTGAAAACACCTTCCCGATTGCAAATGCAATCGCACAAAAAACCTCGATAAACGAATCCCAGAAAACCAAATCCGACCTCTTTCATTTTAGTGTTTTCATGGATTCAAAACCGTTAAAAACAAAATACTGTTTGAGCGTAGCGAGTTTATTTTGTTTAGGTTTTGAGTTCATGAAAATGCGTTAAGGAATGAAATAAGTCTTGAATTTTCGTTCTTTTTTTCAAGAAAAAGGACAAACAAAA
>JAHDCJ010000059.1 GCA_020629935.1 Saprospiraceae bacterium
AAGAAGTCAAAAGACGGATGCTAGAAAAAGGTATTGACCTAGATAATGTCAATACAGAAGATCCTATTCAAGTTCTTGAGGCTGAAAAAACTTTAAAAGTTGTTCTTGCTGAATTGGAGGCAGAAAAGTTATTACAAAATAGTGTTGAATCAGATACCGTAGTCCATGTTTTAGATGTGGATAAAATTTCAATTGAAGAAAACGAATCTGATAAATCAAAAGTAAAAGTAGAAGCGAAGAAACCGCCTTCTAACATTTTTGGTCAACATATCTTTCAAAATAAAAACTTAAGCTATTTTCAGTCATCAACAGAATTAAATGTACCAATAACATATATTATTGGAGTAGGTGATAAATTGGCAGTTTCAATTTGGGGAAGATCGCAATTAAATGAAATCCATGAGGTCAATAGTGATGGTGCAATTGTCTTGAGTAATTCCGTTAGAGTTTTGCTGAGGGGACTTAGCCTAATTGATGCGAAGATTAAATTAGAAAAAATATATTCACAATATTATCGATTTAAAAAAGGAGAATTTTCAGTTGAAATTTCTCAAGCTAGAAACATCAATATTAATATTGTTGGAGAAGTCATGAATTATGGCAGTTTTAATTTATCTGCAACGAATAACATTTTCAACGCACTTATCCTTGCTGGTGGCCCGACAAGGATTGGAACAGTAAGAAATATTAGTCTTATCCGCCCTGGAGAAGATGTTCGGAAAATTGATTTATATGACTATCTATTAGATCAAAACAAACCATTAGATCTCTACTTAATGGAAAATGATATTATTAATGTTCCTGTTGTAGAGCGTTTAGTGGAAATAAAAGGAGGGGTTAGAAGACCATATATTTATGAATTGAAGCCCGGGGAAAATTTAAAACAATTGATTTCTTTTTCAGGTGGACTAGAAAGTAACGCGATAAAGCGAAATATTACAATAAAAAGATTTATTGGCGATAAGGAAATAATTGATAATGTCAATTTAGAGGAGCTTTTAAGAAATTCAAAAACATACAATTTATTAGATGGTGACATCATTACCGTGAATACTATCGCAAATAGTTATCAAAACTTTGTTTCAGTTTCTGGTGCAGTTGATATACCCGGAAATTATGCGATTGATGGAAATACTAGATTGAAAGACGTTATACAAAGATTAAATTTAAATCCAAATGCCTTAACTTCTTTAGCCTATATAAGAAGGAAAGAATTTAATCGTAAAAAATCATCATATATATTCGTTAACATCGATAATATATTATTGAATGAAAGCGATAAAGACAATGTTATTTTACAGTCAGAAGATGAAATTGTGATTTATTCTCAGTCTAGGTATGTAGATCAAGAATATTTTTATGTAGAAGGTGCTGTTAGAGAACCAAATCAATTTACCTTGGATAGTAAAGGAGTGGTTTCTATAGATGAAGCCATTTATTTAGCTGGTGGACTTAAAAGAGATGCGACTAATTTTGCCTATATAAAACGAAGAAGTAGCAACCAAGATATTGAATACATCAGAGTAGATTTAAGTGACAGCAGCGACAAGCCAATTTTACAAGCTAAAGATATTCTTCACATTTATAGTTCAGTTGACTATTCGGACGAGACTTTTATAAGTATTGGAGGAGCTATACGTAAACCTGGGCAATTTCGATACGACAAATCATTACGATTGAAAGATCTCATTACTTTAAGTGGCGGTTTAAAAATAGAGTCTGCCCCGTACAGAATAGATATTTTCAGATTGGATTTTGATGATAAAAACAAAAGTAAAACCTTAGCTGCCACTGTGGCTATTGATAAAGATTTTAATCTCTTTGATGAAGATGAGTTTTTGTTAGAGCCATTCGATCAAGTTTACGTAAGAAATGCTCCTGAATTCGAGCTTCAAAAAACCATTCGAATAGAAGGAGAAATAAAATTTGAAGGACCATATGCAATTTTACAAGATAATGAACGGATATCTTCAGTGATCGAAAGAGCAGGTGGGCCTACAAAAGAAGCCTTTTTAGAAGGTGCAACTCTTTTTAGGCCCAATGGAAATATGGGTTATGTTATATTAAACTTAGACGAGGCTCTTCGAGATAAAAATTCAAATCAAAACCTTCTTCTTAAAGCAGGAGATATTATAAACATACCAAAGAACAAAGATCTTGTTACCATAATTGGAGAAACAAGAGTTTCAGAATTATATTCTAAAGAAATTACAAATCAAGGAAAAATAAACGTTGCCTTTCATAAGAAGAAAAACGCAAAATACTATATCGATGAGTACGCAGGAGGTATTGGTAAAAATGGCAAAAAAGATCTAGTAACCGTTACTTATCCTTCTGGTGAAGTCAAAAGAGCAACTCGATTTTTATTTTGGCACAATTATCCAGAAGTAAAGCCTGGTTCTGTCATTAGTATTGGAAAAAAACCAATCAAAGTCGAAAAACTGAACGATAGCGGAACCAAAGAAAAAACGGATTGGAGTAAAGTCGTAGCTGACTCAATTGGGCAAGCTACTGCAATTTTATCTTTAATTCTTTTACTACAACGCGTGGATTAGTTGTAAAGATTGAGTAATTTTACTACTCAATTATGATAGAGACACTAATTTCTTCTAAAACGCGTATTAAGTTGCTTTTAAAATTCTTTTTAAATAGCAATGCAACTGCGTATTTAAGGGGTCTAGAGGCTGAGTTTGGTGAATCAACCAATTCGATAAGGTTGGAATTAAATCGATTTGAAAAAGCTGGTATGCTGAAATCCTTTTTAAAAGGAAATAAAAAATTCTTTACAGCCAATACCGATCATCCACTTTACTCTGAAGTCAATAGTATTGTTTTAAAATACTTAGGCTTTGATCAAATAATTGAAAATGTAATTAAACGCCTTGGGAAGGTTGAAAAGGTTTTTATCACTGGCGACTTCGCTCTTGGTAAAGACAGTCCTATAATTGATTTGGTATTTGTAGGAGACATCGACAAAAACTACTTAATAGAACTCGTTGGAAAAGTAGAAAACTTAATCAAACGGAAATTGAGATATTTACACTATGTCACTGCCGTGGACGCTGAAAACTATTTGAAACAATCAAATGAAAAGAATTTATTGTTGTGGGAAAATGATATGAGATGATGACGATGAAAAATAATTCTGAAAAACAAAATTTGATAAAACATAAAAAGTGGTTTGCAATTAAAGTAAAATATAAATGCGAAAAACTTGTTCGAGATCGCTTAGTCCTCAAAAACATTGAGGCCTATGTACCTCTTTTAAAAACCATCAAGACTTATGCTTCTAAACGAAAAACTGTTGAGAAGCCTATTATTCATTCTTTTGTTTTTGTTAATGTTTCGAAACAAGATTATAAAATGATCTTAAGTACCCAACATGTCTTTGATTTTCTCAAAATCGGGAACGAATTAACACCCATTCGTAATGAAGAAATTGATTTACTGAAACAAGTAGTTGGCGAAAATCTAAATGTAAAAGCGGAAGAAAAATCACTTGTTGTTGGAGATCCCGTTGAAATCATTCGAGGAAACTTGACTGGATTAAACGGAATACTAACTGAAGAAAAAAATAAAAAAGAATTCATTGTTGAGCTTCCTTCTTTTGGAATTCAATTAAGAATTGAAATTAATAAAGCCTTTTTAAGGCCTATTCAAAACAAGCAATTAGTTTAATCTATTGCTTCAGGATTATCGTTTTTGCCTATAAGTCGTCTCGACTTATTGAGGGCGGAGCCGTATCACAATACAAAAATGAACATTCAAAACATACTTGTTACAGGTGGAGCTGGTTTCATTGGTTCAGAGGTAATCCGTCAATTGGTTACATTGGAAAACACCAACGTAATCAATTTGGACAAATTAACTTATGCTGGAAATCTTGAAAACCTAAAGAGTGTTGAATCCAACTCAAACTATACTTTCGTAAAAGGCGATATTTGTGATGAAAGTTTATTAAAAGAGCTTTTTAAAACACATAAGATTTCTAAAGTTATTCATTTAGCTGCTGAAAGTCATGTTGATCGATCCATTAATGATCCTCTATTGTTTGTCAGGACCAACCTAATTGGTACAGCTACTCTATTAAACGTTGCCAAATCTTCTTGGGAAGGTGACTATATCAATAAAGTCTTTTATCACATATCAACCGATGAGGTATATGGATCACTAAATTTTGGAAACGATTTATTTAAAGAAACAACTTCTTATGATCCTAGAAGTCCATATTCTGCTTCCAAAGCTGGGTCAGATCATTTAGTTAGATCTTTTTTTCACACCTATGGCTTCCCAATTTTGATTAGCAATTGTTCTAACAACTATGGACCATATCAATTTCCCGAAAAACTAGTGCCACTTTGTATTAATAACATCCTCAATAAAAAGCCATTGCCAATTTATGGCAAGGGTGAAAACATACGAGATTGGCTTTATGTAAGTGATCACGCTGATGCGATATTAACAATATTGAAAAATGGTCAAATAGGAGAAACTTACAACATTGGAGGCAATAACGAATGGTCCAACTTAGATCTGGTAAAAGTAATTTGTAAAACAATGGATCTAAAACTAAATAGGCCTGAAGGAGACAGTGAAAAACTTATCACTTTTGTCCAAGATCGAGCTGGTCATGATTTACGTTATGCCATCGACTCTTCCAAAATTCAAAAAGAATTAGGGTGGACTCCAAGTCTTCAGTTTGAAGATGGTTTAAAGTTAACTGTTGATTGGTATCTGCAAGAAACAGAATGGTTAAGAAACGTGAGTTCGGGTGAGTATAAATCTTATTATAAAAACCAATACGGTTAAACTAGAAGGCAATTATGGAAAAAATTCAAATGGTCGATGTCCGGACCCAATATTTAAAAATAAAAGAGGACATTGATAGGCAAATAAATGAAGTTATAAATTCTTGTGCTTTCATTAACGGTCCTAAAGTCAAGGAATTTCAAAGCGAACTGGAAAAATATTTAGATGTAAAACATGTAATCCCTGTTGCCAATGGAACAGATGCTCTTCAAATAGCACTCATGTCACTGGATTTGAAGCCAGATGATGAAATTATCGTTCCGGCACATACTTATGTGGCTACCGCAGAAGTCATTGCGCTTCTAGGTTTAAAGCCAATTATGGTAGACGTTGATCCTTATACTTTCAACGTAACTTCAGAAATAATTAAAAATTCCGTAACAGATAAAACCAAGGCTATTGTACCCGTTCATCTTTATGGACAATGCGCCGAAATGGAAGGAATCGTGAGTTTCGCACAGAAGAACAACATCGCTGTTATTGAAGATGCCGCTCAAGCCATTGGCTGTGATTATACTTTTTCTGATGGTAAAAAAGCTAAGGCTGGTACGATCGGAAATATAGGCTGTACCTCTTTTTATCCATCAAAAAATCTTGGGGCATATGGTGATGGAGGAGCAATCTTTTGTAATGATGATGAATTGACTAAAAAGTTACGAATGATTGCAAACCATGGGCAATCCGAAAGGTACTATCATGACATAGTAGGTTGTAATTCTAGACTTGACTCTATTCAGGCTGCGATATTAAACGTAAAGCTTAAACATTTGGACAGCTACAATGATTCGAGACGTAAAGTTGCGAATTCCTACGATGATGCTTTTAAGAATATTGATGGAATTACTATACCCAAAAGAGCCCATTTCTCAACACACGTCTTTCATCAATATACCTTAAGAATTGCAAACGGAAGAAGAGATGTTTTTAAGGAATATTTGGATAGTAAAGAAATTCCAAATATGATATATTATCCCGTTCCTTTGTATAAACAAAAAGCATTCGATAATAATATTCCTAAAGACTTTAGTTTACCTGTTACTACACAGCTGTCTAATGAAGTGATCTCTCTTCCTATACATTCAGAAATGCAAAAAGATCAATTAGAATATATTATCAAAACAGTTAAAGAGTTTTTTAGTTCATAACAATGAATTACCAAGACGTTTTTATACACGATTCTGCGACAATTGATATAGGTTGTTCTATTGGGAAAGGGACTAAAATTTGGCACTATTGCCATGTAATGGGGTCTGTAAAAATTGGTGAAAACTGTGTTTTAGGTCAAAATGTTTTTATTGGCAATAACGTGATTCTTGGAAAAAATGTAAAAGTTCAAAACAATGTTTCGATTTATGAGGGTGTAGAATGTGAGGACGATGTTTTTCTTGGCCCTTCGATGGTTTTTACCAATATTAAAAATCCAAGAAGTGCTATAAACAGAAAAGATAAATTTTTAAAAACCCGAGTTGAAAAGGGAGCTAGTGTTGGAGCAAATGCGACTATTGTTTGTGGAAACAAAATTGGTTCTTATTCACTTATAGGTGCAGGAAGTGTTGTAGTCGATAACGTGAAAGCAAATGCATTGATAGTGGGTAATCCTGGTAAACAAATTGGTTGGGTAAGTGATTATGGACATCGATTAAATTTCGTAAACAATATTGCGATTTGCCCTGAAAGTAAAATCAAATATTTTCTTCAAAATTCTGTTGTTGTAAAATTAAATGATGAGCTCATATCCTAAAAGCTTTGCATTAATAGGTGCGGCTGGTTATATAGCACCTCGTCATATGGACGCTATAAAGGAAACCGGCAACAAATTGGTCGCAGCAATGGATAAGAGTGATTCTGTTGGTATTTTAGATAAATATTTTCCTGAATGCTTTTTTTTTACAGAATTCGAACGCTTCGAAAGACATTTAGAAAAAATAAATCGTCTTAATCAAGGGATAGATTACTTGGTTGTTTGTACACCTAACCATTTACACGATTCCCATATTCGCCTTGGTTTGCGTCTTGGCGCCAATGTAATCTGTGAAAAACCATTGGTTTTAAACCCATGGAATATTAATGCCATTCAAGCCATTGAATCTGAAACCTCCAAAAAGGTAAACCCTATTTTACAATTAAGGTTTCATCCAGAAATATTACGGTTAAAAGATTCATTAGAGCTTTCAAAAAGATACGAAGTTGAACTAACTTATATTGCACCAAGAGGAAACTGGTACTTTTCGAGCTGGAAAGGGAATGATGAAAAATCAGGTGGCTTGTTTACAAACATTGGAATTCATTTTTTTGATGTTCTTCATTGGTTATTTGGCAAGACTAAAAAGTCAGTTGTTTATCAAAACTCATTTGATCGATCATCGGGATATTTAATACTAGAACGTGCTGACGTCAAGTGGTTTGTTAGTAGTGACAAGGAGTTTCTTCTGAACCAAAAAAGAGAAGAACGTGCTCTTCGAAGTCTAAAAATTAATGATAAAGAATATAACTTTACAAAAGGCTTTTCGAATTTACACCTTGAAAGCTATAATGCAATTTTAAACAACCAAGGATTTACTTCAGAAGATTCAAGAATGTCAATTCAAACAACATATGAAATAAGAAATAAAGAATTAAGTGCTCTTGATGAAAACTGTCATCCATACGCTACTGTAACACAAAAAAATCATCCCTTTAAGGATTAGAATTATGGAAGAACATGAAAAATATTCTTCAGATGAGATTACACTCAAAGAACTGATACTCAAAATAATTGAATTCAAAAATGAAGTTTTCAGTAAAATATATTTTGTTTTGTTGTTTTGTGCAATTTGCATTGGAATTGCTCTTTACTTAAGATTTAGTGCTCCTGATATTTATAGCGCCCAACTATCTTACATGTTACATGAGTCAGCAGTTGGAGGAGGAAATACCGCAGGGTTTTTAGGAAATTTTGGCTTTGGTGGGCAATCAAGTTCAAACCTAGGGAAACTCGTTGAGCTTTCTAAATCAGACAAAATTATACGATCCGTCCTTAATGATTCTACTGATATCAACGGTAAGAAAGACTTACTCGGTAATCATATTATTGAGGAATATAATTTTCATAACACTCAGTGGTCAGAAAGCAAATTAGGTTCGGAAAAGTTTAAATTTAACGGAAACTCAAAATTTGATACATCAATTAAAACCAGTAGTGCTTACAAGTCTGTGATTGGAAGAATCTTAGGCGGAAAAAATTATAACCCTTTAATCACAACGACTTATAATGAAGAAACTGGGATTTTGAAAACAACTGCAAATACTATCAATCCAGAATTATCAATAGCATTGGCTACCAAATTATTTGTAAAATTAGATTCATTCTATGTTAAAAACACCATCGAAAAGGAGCAATTAAATCTAGATATATTAATATCTAAAACGGATTCTCTTTGGACTGAAATTAAAAACGCTGAATACGTCTTGGCGTCTTACAAAGACAATTCTTTGCGATTATTAAGAAAAACGGATCAAATAAAAGAATCTCAATTAAGTAATAAAATAAGGATGTTATATGCGGCGCTTGGAAAAGCTACCGCAAATTTAGAAGTTGCTGAGTATGCTTTAAAGCATCAAACTCCTTTTTTACAAACTATTGATATACCATATTTACCGCTTTCCGCTGTAAAAGGACCATTGTTAAAAACTATTGGTATTTCTATAGTGGTCGGATTATTCTTATCGATTTTTATTATCGTATTTATCAAATTCTTTAAAGACGTCATGTCTGAAACCTAAAAATTAGTTATGAAAATTGCAGTAATTGGAACCGGTTATGTTGGATTAGTTTCTGGAACGTGTTTTGCTGAATCTGGCAATACTGTTATTTGTGTTGATATCGACGATGAAAAAGTCAATAAAATGAATTCAGGTATCGTTCCTATTTACGAACCTAGATTAAATCTCTTATTTGATAGAAATACCGATCAGGGAAGATTAAAATTTACTACCTCGCTCAAAGAGGGAGTAATGGATGCTGAAATTATTTTTTTGGCGCTCCCTACCCCTCCAGGTGCTGATGGATCAGCGGATCTTTCTTTTGTACTTCAAGTTGCGGAAGATCTATCCAAAATAATCACAGACTACAAAATAATTGTTGACAAGAGTACTGTCCCTGTCGGGACTACAGAATTAGTAGAAAAAGCATTGCTCAAAAACTTGGATCACTCCTTGTTTGATGTAGTTTCTAATCCAGAATTTTTAAGAGAAGGGGTTGCTGTTGACGATTTTATGAAGCCAGAGCGAGTTGTGATAGGAACGTCTTCTGAAAAGGCTACAAAGATTATGACAAAATTGTATGAACCGTTTGTAAGACAAGGAAATCCTGTTATTATAATGGATGAAAGGTCTGCGGAAATGACAAAATATGCAGCCAATGCTTTTTTGGCAACCAAAATTTCATTCATGAATGAAATTGCCAACTTGTGCGAAAAAGTAGGAGCAAATGTCGATTTCGTTAGAAAAGGTATCGGTAGCGATTCGAGAATAGGTAAGCGGTTTCTTTTTCCTGGTATTGGCTATGGTGGTTCTTGCTTTCCAAAAGATGTTAAAGCTTTGGCAAAAACCGCTACAGACAATAATTACGAATTCAGTATTCTGAAATCTGTTATGGCTGTAAATGAAAAGCAAAAATTAATCTTAGCAAACAGAATTAAAGATAAATTTAAAGGATCAGTCCAAAACAAGAAAATTGCTATTTGGGGATTAGCTTTTAAACCAAATACAGATGATATTAGAGAAGCTCCATCTTTATATACAATTGAATCACTTCTTTCGGCTGGTGCAGAATTAACTGTTTTCGATCCCGAAGCAACTGATAATGTAAAAGAAATATTTGAAGATAAAATAAAATATTCAACTGATCAATATAGTGTTCTCAAAGAGGCAGATCTTTTGGTAATATGTACAGAATGGTCTGTGTTTCGCTCCCCAGACTTTAACAAAATGAAATCATTAATGTCTTCACCGACTATTTACGACGGCAGAAATTTATACGATCCAAACCAAATGATTGAATTAGGTTTTGAATACGAAAGCATAGGTCGACCATAATGGAAAATATTCACCCAATTTTTGATCAACTCTTGTCGAGAGAAGAACAAGAAAAACTTTTAAATCAAAAATCTAAAGTGTTTTGGTTTACAGGTTTATCCGGTTCTGGTAAAAGTACTTTAGCAAAAGGAGTTGAAAAAGAACTTCATAAGTGCGGGTTTTGTGTTAAGGTATTAGACGGCGATAATGTAAGAAGCGGGATTTGTAATAATCTTGATTTTACATTAGCCGGAAGGCAAGAAAATATAAGAAGAATTGCAGAAGTTGCAAAGCTCTTCATTGATACGGGAATTATTGTAATCTGCTCTTTCGTAAGCCCGACAACTGCCGTTCGAAATACTGCTAAACAAATTATCGGTGAGGATGATTTTTACGAAGTTTTTATTGACACGCCGCTGGAAATATGCGAACAACGAGATGTAAAGGGTCTGTATAAAAAAGCAAGAGCTGGCCTGATACAAGATTTTACCGGCATCTCATCTCCTTTTGAAGAACCTATTAAACCTAAATTAAGAATTAAAACTAAAAATAGATCTATTGAAGAATCAACAGATGAAATTCTTCAAAAGTTGTTAACCTTTATCTAATAATAAAAAGTACTATGAATTATAATATTGATCACCTTCGAGAATTGGAATCAGAATCTATGTTCGTGCTCCGAGAGGTGGCAGCACAATTTGAAAATCCAGTAATTCTATTTTCTGGTGGCAAAGACAGTATACTCATGACCTACCTTGCCGTAAAAGCATTTTATCCAGCAAAAGTTCCTTTTCCATTATTACATGTTGACACCGGTCATAATTTTCAAGAAACCTTAGACTTTAGGGATAACTTAGTTGAAAAATATGGCCTAAAACTAAAGGTTGGGTACGTTCAAGACGCCATTGACAATGGTTTTGTGACTGAAGAAAATGGGGTCAATGCGAGCAGAAATGGATTACAAATTTTTACACTTTTAGATGAGTTAGAAAAGGGCAAATACGACGCAGCAATGGGTGGAGGAAGAAGGGATGAAGAAAAAGCAAGGGCCAAAGAAAGATTTTTTTCCCACAGGGACGAATTCGGTCAATGGGACCCTAAGAATCAAAGACCTGAATTATGGAATTTGTTCAACGGACGAAAAAAAATGGGAGAACACTTTAGGGTTTTTCCTATTTCAAACTGGACTGAATTAGATGTGTGGCAATATTTGGCCATGGAAAAAGTGCCTTTACCAAATTTATACTTTGCTCACGAAAGAGAGGTAATTGAAAGAGATGGAATCTTATTGGCAAAGTCTGATTATATCCCATTAAAACCGGATGAAAAAACCTTCAAAGAAATGGTTCGTTGCCGAACAATTGGTGATGTAACCTGTACTGGAGTTTGGAGATCTACGGCTTTAACAGTTCAAGAAATCATAGAAGAAGTCGCCACTTCAAGAATGACAGAAAGAGGAGGAAGGTCTGATGATAAAAGAAGCGAAACTTCAATGGAGGATAGAAAAAAACAAGGATATTTCTAATTCAATTAACTGAAACTTTTAAAAACTAGTCTTGACCAAGACTTCGAAAAATAATAAAATGAGTACAAATAAAAACAGCACGGAACTTCTTCGATTTACAACTGCTGGATCAGTTGATGACGGAAAATCTACTTTAATAGGTAGACTCCTCTATGATAGTAAATCTATTTTCCAAGATCAGTATGAGCAAATTGAAGCAATAAGTGAAAGAAGAGGTGAAGAGGGAGTTAATCTCGCATTATTAACAGACGGGTTAAAAGCGGAAAGAGAACAAGGAATAACGATAGATGTTGCCTACCGTTATTTCAGTACTCCTAAAAGAAAATTTATCATTGCGGATACCCCTGGACACATTCAATATACTCGTAATATGGTTACTGGAGCTTCCACTGCCAATGTAGCTTTACTACTCGTAGATGCAAGAAATGGGGTTTCCGAACAAACAAAGAGACATGCCATAATTGCGTCATTATTACAAATTCCTCATGTCGTTGTTTGTATTAACAAAATGGATCTGGTTGATTACAGTGAAGAGGTTTACAATAATATTCATAATGAATTTGAGGCATTCGCTACAAAATTAGATGTCCATGATGTGAGTTTTATACCCATTTCTGCCCTAAAAGGAGATAATGTCGTAGATCGAAGTAAAAATATGGATTGGTACGAGGGCGCAACACTGATGTACTATTTAGAAAATGTGCACATCTCAAGCGATCACAATTTTATTGATTGTCGCTTTCCAGTTCAGTATGTAATTCGTCCGTACAATGATGAATTTCATGATTATAGAGGCTATGCAGGAAGAGTAGAGGGCGGAGTTTTAAAGGTCGGAGATTCCGTTATCGCTTTACCAAGCGGTTTCTCATCTACCATCAAATCTATTACAACCTTTGAAGGAGAAATCCCGGAAGCTTTTCCCCCTCAATCTGTAACTATAAATTTGAATGATGATATTGATATCAGTAGAGGTGATATGCTAGTAAGGCCAAATAATCAACCAAACATTGATCAAGATATTGAATTGATGATTTGTTGGTTTGATCATGAAAAAGCATTATCTCCTATGGGAAAATACGCCATAAAACATACTACTCAAGAAGCAAGATGTGTTATCAAAGAAATCAAATACAAACTCAACATTAACACATTACATAGAGATCAAGAAGACAAAGTGGTAAACTCTAATGACATTGCTAGAATCTCAATCAGAACGACTAAGCCCTTATTTTTTGATAGTTACACTAAAAATAGAATGACTGGTAGTATTATTTTGATAGACGAAGGCACGAATAACACAGTTGCCGCTGGTATGATCATTTAACTTATTTCCAAATTACTCTTTTCAATTAATGAAAAAACAGAATGTCCTTCTAACGGGAGGTGCAGGATTTATTGGTTCCAATCTTTTGAAATCATTTATTCAAGATGATCGGATAGCCTCTGTTAAAGTGCTCGATAATTTATCTACTGGCTCTCGCCTAAACTTAGAAAACCTACTTCCAAATAAAAAAGTAGAATTTGTTTGGGGAGATATCCGAGAATATAGTACTTGTCATGAAGTCTGTAAAGGAATCGATTTAGTATGTCATCAGGCCGCTCTTGGGTCCGTACCAAGGTCAATAAAATCTCCAGTAACAACGAATAATGTAAATATTACTGGGACTTTAAATGTTTTTACCGCGGCAAAAGAAAATGGGGTGAAAAGAATTGTTTATGCTGCATCTTCCTCTACATATGGGGATAGTACAAGACTGCCTAAAGTTGAAGATTCTATCGGTGATCCCATTTCTCCTTATGCAGTAACTAAGTTAGTTAATGAGCTTTATGCCAATGTTTTTGCTAAATTATACGACATAGAATTTATCGGTTTACGATACTTTAATGTGTTTGGCCCCAACCAGGATCCTAACGGTGCTTATGCTGCTGTCATTCCTCTATTCGTAAAAGCAATATTAAACAATAATCCTTCAACGATAAATGGTGATGGAAGTCAAAGTCGAGATTTTACCTATGTTGAAAATGTTGTACAGGCCAATAAATTGGCAATGTTTACTGATAATAAAAACGCCGTAAATCAAGTATACAATATCGCTTGTGGTCAAAGAATTACCATTGTTGATTTATACAATACAATCAAGAATTCTATAGGATCCAATTTAGAACCAAACTTTGGCCCTGCTCGAATTGGTGATGTCTTACACAGCCTAGCAGATATTTCAAAAGCTCAAAACTTGCTAGGTTATAACCCAACACACAATGTTCATCAAGGGATAGAAAAAGCAATTGAATGGTATAAGGTCAATAAAAAGACCATTAATCAATATTTATAGTTTTAGTAAGTGTAATAATATGTACAAAGAACTTTTAGAGAAAAAGAAAGCCATAAGCGTTACTGGTTTGGGATATGTAGGATTACCTCTTGCTTTGGAATTTGCAAAACATTTTAGAGTAATTGGTTTCGATATTAATTCCGAACGTGTGGAACAAATGAAGCGTAATATAGATCCAAGCAAAGAATTAGATTCAAGTGCTTTCGAAGGATGTGACATAAAATTTACGTCAGATGCGAAAGATTTAAAAGAAGCCCACTTTCATATTATTGGAGTACCAACAGACATAGATGAACATAAAGTACCTAATCTAAATCCTATTTTAGGTGCAACAAAAAATGTTGCAAAAGTCCTTAAAAAGGGAGACTATGTGGTTTACGAAAGTACTGTTTATCCGGGTTGTACTGAAGATGATTGTTTACCTATTCTTTTAGAAGAGTTTAAAAAAAACAATGACTGGTCAGAAGGTCTAGATACCAATGACCTAACTAAACTACCCTTCAAACTTGGATATTCACCTGAACGCATCGTTCCGGGTGACAAAGTCCGTACGCTGACCAAGATTCTCAAAATTGTAAGTGGTAATGATCCGGAAGCTTTAGAAGAAATAAGTAAAATTTATGGTCACATCATTGAAGCTGGTGTTTATAAGGCTTCTTCTATTAAAGTTGCAGAGGCCGCCAAAGTGATAGAAAACACTCAAAGGGATATAAACATATCTCTGATGAATGAACTAGCGATTATTTTTGATAAAATTGGTATTGATACGAATGAGGTAATTGAAGCGGCAGGATCCAAATGGAATTTTCATAAATACAGACCTGGTTTAGTGGGTGGTCATTGCATAGGTGTGGATCCTTATTATCTTATGCATAAGTCAAAACAAATTGGGCACGACCCTCAAGTCATTGCGGCTGGACGAAGAGTTAATGATTACATACCACATTTTATCGCTAAAAAAGTAGTCACTACATTAATTGATCAGGGTAAAAATCCAGGAGAGAGCAAAGTGCTCGTTATGGGGATTACTTTTAAAGAAGATGTTTCGGATATACGTAATTCTAAGGTTGCGAACTTGGTAAAGGAATTAATGGACTATTCACTAAATGTTCATGTTGTTGATCCTCACGCTTCCGCGAATGAAGTTGCACATGAATACAATATTTCTATGATCGATGAACCTGTAGGTAAATACGATGTGATTCTAATCGCTGTTGGTCATAAGGAGTATAAAGCACTGACAAAAGAAGATTTAAAAAACTTGTCAACAAGTGATTTAGTTTTATTTGACATTAAAGGAGTAATGGACTCGACTCAATTTGATAATTACTGGAAATTATAATTCATGAAAAAAATATTAATAACTGGAGGATGTGGATTTATAGGATCTCATACTGTTCGACGATTCGTTAAAAAATATCCAGAATATCAAATTGTTAATCTAGATAAATTGACATACGCTGGAAATCTTGAAAACCTACAAGACGTAGAAACTGAAAAAAACTACACTTTTGAAGAAGGAGACATTGCAAATCTCGAGCAAATGACTAGTCTCTTTAAAAAATATGACTTTGATTCTGTAATTCATCTGGCAGCAGAGTCACACGTTGATAGATCAATAACTGACCCATTAGTTTTTATAAGGACAAATATTACTGGGACAGCTACCCTCTTACATGTTGCAAAAGAAACATGGAAAAACTCAAAATCCAACAATCTCTTTTATCATATTTCAACTGACGAAGTATTTGGTTCTTTAGAATTAAAAGGAGACTTTTTTTATGAAAACACTCCATACGACCCTAAAAGTCCTTACTCCTCCTCTAAAGCATCATCTGACCACCTCGTTAGAGCATGGCATCATACCTATGGTATTCCTGTTGTAATTTCTAACTGTTCGAATAATTATGGTCCGTTTCAGTTTCCAGAAAAACTAATTCCACTTTTTATAAATAATATTTTACATAATAAGTCTCTTCCTGTTTATGGAAAAGGAATCAATGTCAGAGATTGGTTATATGTTGAAGATCACGCCAATGCCATTGATCTCATTTTTCATAAAGGTAAAAACGGAGAAACTTATAATATTGGAGGGCATAACGAATGGTCAAATATAGACTTGATTAAATTGCTGTGTAAAAGTATGGATCAAAAACTTGGAAGAGAACCAGGTTCTTCAGAAAAACTTATTACTTATGTTACCGACCGAGCAGGACATGATTTGAGATATGCTATCGATGCATCAAAAATCAAAAATGAATTAGGATGGAACCCTTCATTACAATTTGAAGAAGGCTTAAATAAAACGATCAATTGGTATTTAAGTAATAACAAATGGGTAGATAATGTTACGTCTGGAGAGTATCAAAAATACTATAAAAAACAATACTCAATATGAAAGGAATAATTTTAGCAGGTGGTTCAGGTACAAGGCTATATCCAATAACTAAAGGGATTTCTAAACAATTGATGCCGATCTATGATAAGCCGATGATCTATTATCCTTTGTCAGTACTCATGATGGCTGGGATTAAAGAAGTACTAATTATAACTACACCAGAAGATAGTACCCAGTTCGAAAAACTACTAGGTGATGGTTCCAATTTAGGCTGTAACTTTCAATATGCCGTACAAGAAGTACCTAATGGATTAGCCCAAGCTTTTGTGATTGGGGAAGAATTTATTGGTGATGATACCGTATGTTTAATTCTTGGCGATAATATATTTCACGGGACGGGGCTTATAGATCTTTTACAAGAAAGTGCAAGCCTACAAAAAGGTGCTAGAGTTTTTGCTTATGGCGTAAGTGACCCAGAAAGATATGGTGTAGTAGCTTTTGATGAAAATAAAAAGGTGATTTCTATTGAGGAAAAACCTAAAAACCCAAAATCGAGCTATGCTGTCCCTGGACTCTATTTCTATGATAATGACGTAGTCGAGATTGCGAAGAAAATTAAACCTTCGCCAAGAGGCGAATATGAAATCACCACAGTGAATCAATATTATCTAGAACAAGAAAAATTAACTGTAGGTGTAATGGGACGAGGAACAGCCTGGTTAGATACTGGTACTTTTGATTCACTTCATGACTCTTCAGAATTTGTCAGAGTAATAGAAAAAAGGCAAGGACACAAAATTGGTTGTATTGAAGAAGTAGCATATCGAATGGGGTTCATTGATAAGAAGCAGCTTAAAGAAATTGCGGAGCCTCAACTCAAAAGTGGTTATGGTGTCTATTTAAATAAAATTATGAGAGAATTCTAAATTCCGTTTGGATGAAGTCTCATTTTAAGAATTTTCCTTTCAGTGAAAAGGTAAGCAGTTCACAAATTTTAGAAAAAATCTCGTTATGATTCCATTTAATAAACCTTTCGTCTCTGGACAAGAACTCTTTAATCTAAAATCAGTTGTAGTCCAAGGAAATAAGTTTTGTGGAGATGGCTCATTCACTAAGAAATGTCATACCCTCTTGGAAGAACAAACAGGAGCATTGAAAGCTCTATTAACAACTTCCTGTACTCATGCGCTCGAAATGTCAGCCCTTTTAATAGGAATTGAACCGGGAGATGAAGTAATCATGCCTTCATTTACCTTTGTATCCAGTGCTAATGCTTTTGTTTTAAGGGGTGCTAAAATAGTTTTCGTTGATATCCGACCAGATACAATGAACATAAACGAAAAATTGATTGAAGCAGCGATCACATCAAAAACCAAAGCAATTGTTCCTGTCCATTACGCGGGAGTCGGATGCGACATGGATGTAATTATGGACCTTGCTATTAAGTATGATCTATTCGTAATAGAAGATGCAGCACAGTGTGTTGGAGCAAAATGGAAAGGGAAACCATTAGGAACTATTGGGCATTTCGGTACCTTAAGTTTTCACGAAACCAAAAACTTACATTGTGGTGAAGGAGGAGCACTCCTAATTAATGATGAAAAGTTTTTGGAACGTTCAGAAGTTATTAGAGAGAAAGGAACAAATCGTTCAAAGTTTCTAAGAGGTCAAGTCGATAAATATTCGTGGATGGATATCGGTTCAAGTTACTTACCAAGTGAGTTGAATGCTGCGTTTCTAGTTCCACAGTTAGAACAACTTGAAACGATTACTTCGCATCGACTAGGCTTATGGAATGCATATTTTAACAACTTATCTTTCCTCGAAAAAAACGGTAATTTGGAATTACCTCGTGCGTTAAAAAAGTTCGAACACAATGGACATATTTTCTATATAAAATGTAATAACGGAGAGACAAGGGATGAATTAATTAAGTACTTAAAACAACATGATATTCAATCTGTATTTCACTATGTACCTCTGCACTCCGCTTCTGCGGGAATGATTTTTGGGGAATTCAACGGAAAAGATGTTTTCACGACTATTGAAAGTGAACGATTAATTCGTCTACCAATGTTTTATGATTTGAATATAGACCAAGTCCAAAATATTTGCTCAAAAATTCATGACTTTTATGAAAATTAAGTACGCTACAAACGATCTCTGGCAAAGGTTCGTTGATATCGATACAAAAGCTACTTTTTTTCAAACTCCGCTTTGGCATAATTTAAGTGCTAATTATCAATCAACTACAACAAAAGCATTTTTATTAAACTTTTCTAATGGACAGGAGGGCATATTTCCTTCTACAATCAGAAAGAAAACAAAAGGACTAACAAACCATTATGGTGGTTCTCCTTTTGGAACGTATAGCGGAATTATATCAGAGCAGCCGTTGGAAGATAATGCAATCTTAGAATGGATAGATTATCTACGTAGTTTATCCTCTGTTCATCTAAGAATGAGCCCTTTTGAAGTAATTTCCGATATGAAAACTTTGGATAAGGATCTAATTAAAGACTATTCTCAGTTAATAAACTTAGAAAAAGGATTTGATGCTATTTTTAAAACTTGGACCAAAGGACATAGTTCAGCCGCCAAAAAAGCTTTCAGAGAAGGGGTACAAGTTTCTAAAACAACGAACAAAGAAGATTGGGACAGCTATTATTTAGCTTACGAAGATAGTTTAAAAAGATGGGGAAATAGTGCCTCTAACTCTTATTCCAAAAAGTTATTCAATCTGTTACAAGAAATGCCAAGCAGTAAAGTTACGTTGTGGAAGGCTACATATGAAAATGAGCTCATTTATGGATGCTTGTGCTTCTATCATCACAAGCATATTGTTTATTGGCACGGTGCTGGTTTTGAAGACTATTTCAAATTAAGAGCAGTACACGCCTTGCAATATACCATTATAAAGGATGGTTGTGAAAAAGGCTACCAGTGGTATGATTTTAATCCGAGTGGAGGTCATGAAGGGGTGATGAAGTTTAAAAAAGGTTTTGGTACAGAAATATTACAAAGTCCCTTACTCATTAAAGAGTCTTTTTTAGAATCGCTGGCGAAAAGCCTTAGAAAAAACTAAGATCTTACTTCGAGTGAAACAGAAATTGATTCATAAATTTTTAAATCTTGGCGAAAAGGTATTAATAAAAATGCCGATTAAAAACAAGTTCGAGCCTATCTTTATTTCAGGCTGTCCTCGATCCGGAACAACTATAACCTATCAATTGATTGTATCTTACTTTTATGTTTCGTTTTTCTCTAACAATGAAAAACACCGTTTTGATAATCCAATTATATCGACTTTAATTAACAGAAGTCCAAAGTATAAACCTGATGTTTTTGAAAGCAACTATGGTATTATTCAAGGTAAACATTCTCCGAGTGACGGGTGGGGTGTTTTTCATAAGTGGTTTCCATATTATTACAACCCACAAAATAATTTTGACACCCTCCAGCAATTGAAGAAAACAATTGCTTGGTTCGACAACATTTACAATAAACCATTTGTCGTAAAAAACAATGCCAATTCTTTACGTATTTTGGAATTACATAAAATGTTTCCCAAAGCATTATTTATTCATGTCAATAGGAATAAGTATGATAATATCCATTCAATTTTCAAGGGACTTTTAAAAAACAATATTCCTCTACAGCAGATTTGGGGAACAGGGCCTGATATTTCTCTTTATGACTATCAGTTTAAAAATCATGTAGAAAAAGCAGTTTTTCAATATTGTTTTGTCAAACAATTCTTTGAGAGAATAAAAAAAATGAATTTAGGCATTAGAATCTTAGAACTTGATTATGAAGAGATTATTAGTAATCCGCACGATTCATTATTAAGGGTCCATACTTATTACGGAAAAAATTTAATTCACAAAAGGGATTATCACACATTTCCTCTTTTAAGGAAATCGAAATCTTCCGTGGAAAACAATATAATACTAGAAATTGATAATTATTTACCTAAGATGAACGATTTGGCAAGAGGTATTTTAATTCCATTGATTAAATCTGTATAAGTATTGATCGGCACAAAACTTTTCTACCAATAGTAATAAATTTTATAACTCTCGTTAATATGTTTTTTATCTGAAAAAATCAACTTCAAGCGCATCATGTTTAAAAGAGTAGAAAAAAAAATAGAAAATCTTTATAGAAAGGGATATAACCGTTGGGGAATTATTAATCATGACCCAATTCTGGTTTTTGGTAACCAAAAATCAGGGACATCTGTAATTGCACATCTTTTAGCTCTTTATGCTGGAAAATCAAGTACTATAGATATTCCGGAAATATGGCCTCCTTTAGGAAAGGATATAATCCTTGGCACAAAATTTTTTAAAGAGGCAGTGAACCAATGTAAGTTTGCTTTTAGTAAAGAGCTCGTTAAGGAACCAATGTTAACTTTTTTTGCAGATCAGGTAATTGATTTTTTTCCGAGAGGAAAATACATTTTTATCGTTAGAGATCCTCGAGATAATATTAGAAGTATATTAAACAGGAGAAACATTCCAGGGAATTTGTTAAAACTTAATTCATTTGAAAACAATGGCATAACCTTAGTTGGAGACAAAGATGTCTGGTGGAAAAATGAATTAGGATTTAACTACATTTCTCAATTATCTGAGAGATGGGTGGATGCCGCAACACAGTTCTTTAAGAATAAAGACAAATTTATTTTAGTTAAATATGAAGATTTCATTAAGGACAAAGTTGCTTTTATCCAAAGCTTAGCTCAACAACTAAATCTACAACAATTAAATCAGATAGACTCTAAAGTCGATATTGAATATCAACCGAAAGGAAATAAAACTATTTCTTGGAATGACTTTTATGGTGAAGAAAATCTTAAAAGAATTGAAACGATCTGCTGGGATAAAATGAAAGAATTAAATTATTAATCAGTGAATAGCTTATCTAACTATTTAAAGTCTTTGTTAAGAGATCGATCCAAACGAAAGCAAGAGGCGTGGATAAAACATACCAAAGCAAGTTTTGGCTCCTGTGGTAGTAATGTTAGAATCCGACATTCATCAAATTTTATACATCCAGAGTGCATACACCTAGGTAGTCATATCCACCTTGGGGAAGGAGCATGGTGGAGGGCTGATGGTGGTATAACTATTGGAGACCATTCTATTATTAGTAGAAATTCCGTGATATTCACAGCCAACCATAATTATCAAGGAGAAACGCTTCCTTATGATAAATCATTGATAAAAAAACCAGTCATTATTGAAAATAATGTTTGGGTTGGTATGAATGTAATGATTGCACAAGGAGTTACCATTGGGCACGGAGCTATTATCGCAATGGGGACGGTGGTAACTAAAAATGTCCCGCCCTTAGCGATTGTAGGTAGCCATGGTTCAAGAATTTTAAAATATCGAGATAAGAAAAAATATGAAGATCTTCTTTCTAAAGAAGCTTTCTTAGAAATAAATGATAAGTAAAAAAAACCGAAAAGCTTCAAGAAAAGAATTCAAAACGAAAACTATTCTTGGTTTAAAATGGAGTCTACTTAACCAAGTTATTGTTCAAGGAGGTAATCTTATTATAGGAGTTTTATTAGCTCGTATTTTGAGTCCAAATGAGTTTGGTTTAATAGCAATGATTACAGTTCTGACTGGATTTATTAACATATTTAATGATTTTGGTTTTGGCAGTGCCTTAATCCAACGAAAAGACATTTCTGAATTAGATTGTTCGAGTGTATTTTGGTTAAATATCTTTTTAGGTGTTTTACTAACTCTTCTTGTTTTTTTTTTAGCTCCTCTCTTTTCAGCTTTTTATAGTAGGCCAATTCTATCCTCTTTAGTTATATACATTTCCTTTACATTTATCATCTCTTCTACAGCTATTGTTCAAAATGCATTGATGTTAAAAGCTCTAGATTTTAAAAGGCAATTTTTTATTAACACTGGTAGTGTTTTGATTTCAGGAATTGCCGCAATAATTGCCGCTCTTAATGGTTATGGTGTTTGGAGCTTAGTTTTAAAAATTCTTCTCTATAGTGGCTTAAATTCTGTTTTCCTCTGGATGAGTAGCAGTTGGTTTCCTAAATTTAAATTTAGTGTAGATTCTATTAAAAAGATGGTTGGATTTGTTCTGCCCTTATTTGGGACGCGCACCATTGGTTATTGGATGAGAAATTTAGATAATATTTTGATCGGTCGATATATAGGAGAACAGGCCTTAGGGTATTATGGTCGTGCATATTCTTTGATGCTCTTACCTATCACTCAAATATCTGGTATCATTTCTAGAGTACTCTTTCCGTCCTTTTCTAGCATACAAGATGATGTAGAAATGATCAAAAAGGTGTATTTAAAAATTTCTCGGACAATTGCATTTATAACCTTTCCTCTAATGTTAGGTTTATCCGTTGTTTCTGAACCTTTTGTTTTAACTTTATTGGGAGAGAAATGGAGAGACATGATAACTGTTTTATCTATACTCTCTATTTTGGGAGCAACTCAATCCATTGGAACATTGAATGGCAATATCTTTTTGGCTCGAAATGCAACAAAACTACAATTTTACGTTGGTGGCGTTGGCAGAATAATTCTAATTATTGCAATTGTCATTGGCTTACGTTTTGGTATTGAAGGGGTTGCATTGTCCTATATGTGCACTTCTTTGTTAATGATGATTCCACTATATTATTTTATGGGTAGCCTAATAAATTTGAAAGTAATCGAAATCTTAAAAAATCTCTCCTCTTCGTTTTTTTTAAGTGTTTTAATGGCCGGATCCGTATTTGTATTAGACATCTACTTGGTAAAAATTGGAGTCTTCCCTTTTCTCCGATTAGCAATTGACGTTAGTTTTGGGGTAGTCGTTTATGGTCTATCTAATTTTATTTGTAAACCTCTAGTTTATCTCGAAATGAAAAATTTAGTGCAAAACAAATTAAAAGGATAACCCTGTGATTAATACTTTGCAAATCTTTATAAATTATCTCCCAAAAACACAACAATGGGCATTTCAATTATTAAAAAATACTCCTAATGTAGTACAAAATATTGCTGCGTTACGATATGAAGATAATGGCTTTTGGGAAAATGATTTTAATAAAGTTTTGGCAAAAGAGCTGACAATAATCAAAAAATTTTATAATAAATTAAGAATACGTTTATTAACAAGAAGGAATAAAAAGAGGTTTTGTACTACCGTGTGGGAAGAAAGAATTGAACATTTTATAGATACCCAATTGACCCCTTATATAGCAAAAGAAAATATAGATTTAATTCATGTCCATTTTGCCAATATTGGTTATCAGTTTTTATCGTTAAAGCAAAAATTTAAATCTATACCTTACATAGTATCTTTCTATGGCATGGACTATGAATACTATCCAACAAAATTTCCTGAATACAAAGATTACTATGAAAAACTGTATAAAGAAGCTGATGCTTTCATTTGCGAAGGTGATCACGGCAAGCAGCTTTTAATAAAAAATGGAGTACTTTCTCAAAAAACATTTGTCGTTCACTTAGGAATTGATGCAAGTCAAATATCCTTTTTTGAAAGAAAAAAGAAAAAAGAATCACTTAAGCTATTGCAAGTTGCATCTTATGTGGAAAAAAAGGGACACATCTATACGATTAAAGCATTTCAAAAAGCACTAAAGAGTTGCCCCAATATGCATTTGACATTAGTCGGCAAACCAAATGAATTAAAACAAGAACTTGAAGAATACATTGTTGATCATAAAATGTCTAAAAATGTATCTTTCATAGATTTTATCGACTATGATAAAATTCATGAATTTTTTAAAAATTTCGATGCTTTTATTCATCCAAGTTGTTACACCAACATGAATGATTGCGAGGGCGGTGCACCCATCGTCTTGTTAGATGCCCAAGCAACCGGTCTTCCAGTTATTGCTACTACTCATTGTGATATACCAGGAGAAGTTATTCATGAAACAACTGGACTTTTGTCAAAGGAGAAAGATCATCATGAATTAGCAAAAAGTATATCCCGTTTTTATTTAATGGATGATATTGAATATAATCATATGTCAACTGCTGCTCGAAAACATGTTATCGATAATTTTAATGTTGAAAACTGCGGTCTGTCTTTATATGAGGTCTATAAAAATCTTATCTCTTGACTCCTGCAATAATAATAATCGCCTATAATAGGCCACACTCCTTAAAACGATTATTGTATTCTATACAAAAGGCTAAGTACCCAAAAACTAATATCCCACTTTGTATATGTATTGATTATTCCGATGATAAAGAAAATAATAAAACAGTAGATGTAGCTAAGGCTTTTAATTGGGCCCATGGAGAAAAAAAAATAATTCATCAGAAAGAAAATCTCGGTTTAAAAGCGCATGTTTTACTATCAGGAGATTTAGTTAAAG
This sequence comes from Saprospiraceae bacterium, assembly GCA_020629935.1. GTDB lineage: Bacteria > Bacteroidota > Bacteroidia > Chitinophagales > Saprospiraceae > JAHDCJ01. The sequence goes on from JAHDCJ010000059.1 coordinate 24,447, forward strand.
AGTTTGATAGTATAATAATGTTGGAAGATGATCTATTTGTAAGTCCCTATTTTTATAGCTATGCGTCTCAATCTTTAGAGTTCTTTAAAGAAGATGAAAATATTGCAGGAATCTCTCTTTATAATCATACTCTCAATATAAATAATTTTCTTCCTTTTACTCCTTTTGAAGACGGAAGTAGTAATTATTTCCTTCAGTTAACATCTTCATGGGGCCAAGCTTGGACAAATAAACAATGGTGTGGATTCAGGGATTGGTTTAACAAAACTCCTGAAATAGAAGAAAATTTAAATGTTCCGACAACTATAATCAAATGGCCATCTTCTTCATGGTTAAAACATGCCATTGCTTACCTGATTGCAAAAGATAAATATTTTGTGTACCCAAGAATTTCTTATTCAACAAATTTTTCAGATTCGGGTACACATGTTCAAAGATCGAATACTTTTTTTCAAGTTCCTTTACAATGGGAAGATTGTACTTTTCTTTTTAAAACGCTCTCGGAGTCTAGTTCAGTTTACGACACGTATTTTGAAATTAAAGCTTCTATATTAAAAAAACACAATGAAAGCTTGAGGGGTTATAAAGACTTAGAAGTTGATCTGTACGGATCAAAAAATTATGATTTTGTTACTTCGGAATATCTAATTAGTTCAAGAAAAAGTACGTCTAAAATTTTATCCTTTGGTCTTCTGATGAAACCTCAAGAAGTTAATATTATAAATAATATACCTGGAATCTATTTTACTTTAGATAAAAGTGAAAATTTTTTACCTCTTGAAAAAGATCATTTAAAAAACGAATCCGTATTCAATTATTTTTTCGGTTTAATTCCGAACAAAATAAAAATTCAGAACCTTTTAACTATTTATTATAATAGGATAAAACAAATTTTTAATCAAATTTAAATATTCTCAGAAACCACGGGGCGTATAATTAATAAATCTCGTTGTTCTGTTTTTCTCTCTGCGATATTTAAAGTAATTCATCAAAATGAGATTGGTCAAGTTTTTTCTAAAATATAGACTTTATAGCATTAAAGTTTTATTTACAAACTTGAACCACATGCGCAAAAATCCAAGTTTAGTTTTAGGAAATTATGTAAGTCTCAAAAATGTGGTTTTTAGTAAAAATAATTTTTTAGCAAGTTTTGTCCGTTTTACAAATTCAAGCATAGAAGAATATTCTTATATAGGGGAGTATTCTGATATTAGGAATACTAATATTGGAAAGTTTACTTGCATTGGTCCAAAAGTAATGATTGGCCTCGGGCGGCATCCTACAGATACTTTTACTTCGTTACACCCCATTTTTTATTCTCCACTCAAACAAGTTGGAAAAAGTTTTGTACAAGAAAGTTATTTTGTTGAATACGGCGCTCAGACCAATATTGGTCATGATGTTTGGATTGGAGCTAATGTTGTAGTAACTAAACCAATTAACATTGGAAATGGCGCCATCATCGCTACGGGCTCAATCGTTACCAAAGATGTAGCTCCTTACACAATAGTTGCAGGCAATCCTGCAAAACCAGTTCGTAAAAGATTCAGTGAAGAAGAAATTACATTTTTAGAAAAAACTAAATGGTGGTTAAAAGATGAAAAATGGTTCAAAGAAAATATTCATTTCATGCACAACCTAAGTCTGTTTAAAGAAAAGTTCAATGAAAAAAATTAAAAATATCCTTAACAAATTAGGTTGGGATGTAAAGCGGTATCCAACCTACTTACTTAAAAATAGAATAAGCCTTCTTGAGAAAAACAAAATAAATACAATTCTTGATATCGGAGCAAATATCGGTCAATATGGATTAGAAATGAGAAAGCTTGGATATCGAGGTAACATTATATCTTTTGAACCATTGAGCAGTGTTTTCAAAGAGTTAGAAAAAAACTTAAAAAATGATGCTAATTGGCACGCTCAAAATCTTGCACTTGGAGATAAAAATGAAACCACAGAGATCAATATTTCAAACACTACAGCTAGTAGCTCTTTGCTAGACATGCTTCCTAATCATACCAACGCAGCTCCAGAAACAAAATATATTAAAAAAGAGAAAATAAGGGTAGTTACCTTAGATTCTATTTTTTCTAAGATCTGTAAACCAGAAGACAAGGTTTTTTTAAAAATTGATGTCCAAGGTTTTGAAGAAAATATGCTTCGAGGCGCAAAAGAATCAATAAAACATGTTTCTGGTATACAAATAGAACTATCTATCGTCCCACTTTATTCAAACGAACTACTTTTTGATGTAATGATTTCGTATTTGAATAAACTGGGTTTTAAACTATATTCCTTAGAACCCGGATTTTCTAATCCTACTACTGGTCAATTATTACAAGTTGATGGAATCTTCTTCAAAGACTAAGTCTTTACCCAAAATAAGTATAATAACGGTTTCTTATAATGAAGGAAAGAACCTAGAAGAAACGATTCTTAATATAATCTCTCAGGACTACCCCAATATCGAGTTTATAATTATTGATGGCGGCAGTACAGATTCTACACTAGACACAATCAAAAAGTATGAAGCAGATATCACCTTTTGGATTAGTGAAAAAGACAAAGGCATTTATGATGCAATGAACAAAGGGATTAAAAAAGTTACCGGAGAATGGTTCAATTTCATGAATATTGGAGATCGGTTTAGTAACAAATCATCCCTTCGAACTTTCGCAGAAAACATAAAAAAAGACAAAGCCATTGTTTATTCAGACACCATCAATTTCTATAAAAACGGTAAAGAAGAATATGCTAAACAAGAAGGTCTATTTAAGAAAAGGATTTTCTTAAACCAAATGCCACACCAAGCTACTTTTTTTAATACGAAAAAAACAGCTTCTTATCTTTACGATCTCAGTTTTAAAGTAGCGGCAGATCTAGATCTTTTAACTAAGATATATTTAAAGTATGGTATTTCTTCTTTTCAACATATCGAAGAAGGTTTAGTCTATTATCAACTAGGAGGCTTTTCTGAAACTCATTATGATGATCTTGTAAAAGATAGATATAATATCATAAAAAAATTACCGGCTAAAATACGTTGGATAAACCTCATTAATTTTCATAGACAACAGATGTTTAAGTCATAGTTATTTCCCAAAATATTTAAAATGAACTTTCAATTGAATTAAAAAAATGGATTATAAATATACTCTAATATTCATCCTAGGTTTTTTAAGTCTTTTATCGATGGGTTGTAATTCTACTCTTCGAACAATTTCCCCAGAAGACTTTGGATGCAAACCAAATGTGAAGGTCAACAATAGAGTAAATATGCAAAAATTTTTTGATCATGCATCTGTGCTAAAAATCCCCGCTGGAGAATTCTTAGTTCATGGAGATTTAAATTTAACCGGAGTTAAAAAACTGGAGTTAGTTGGATCACTTAAAGGCTCAAGGGGCAATGAAAGAATTTTTGTTGATGGTGATATTGAAATATTTGGATCCGGTGAGCTTAGGCGAATGTCTTTGGAAATTCAAGGAGGTTCTATAATAATTCGTGATATTAAATTCGTACAACCTGGAAAATCTGCTGCCATATTAATTAATAATGACGAGCATATTATCGATAACTTTCTTCTAGATGGCGTTGAGATTGTTAAAGGACCATATGGCTTAATGCGTCAAGGTGCTTATGGTGAAATGCCCGTTAAAAAAGCAATCATTCGAAACAATTACATTCATGATTGCCGTGGTGATGGCATAGAATGGAATGTTGGAAATCGAGACGGTAGAATAGAAATTCTTAATAATCGTGTAGAAAATATAGATGCTGATTTTGGTGGCAAAGTAGGCAAAGCTTGGGGAATGGGAATTGGTGTAGCAGGAGCAGTTTATAAAGAAGACTTTTCAAACTGCGTGTCTGATTTTCTAATCGAAGGAAATATTATAAAAAATGTCAGGCACGGAATACATGTAGAAGCCGGAAAAGACTTTATCATTCGAAACAATATTGTTGAAACCGCCAACGTAAGTAAAAAGGGAAATCTAAAGTTAGTTGGTATCGTTATTACCGGCAGTAAAGATTATTTAATTGAAAATAATACGGTAGTTTCTAAAATGGGTTATGCTATGATGAACAGCTTTGGAAGCTTACCTAAAATTGGTTATATCTGTTCACCTACTAATTATAGGATTACAAATAACGAAATTAGAGGTAGGATTGTTAATTGGTGCTGCGGGGATAATAACAGTATTCATTTTACAAAAAATAAAGTTTGGGGTGACATTATTCATCATGGTCGGGCTCAGCATTACATTAAAGATAATACATTCTATAAAGAATCTAATACATCGCGGATAACAGTTAATGCGGAAAAAATCAAAGGAAGAAGAAACAAATATCAGGCGAAAAAAGAAAATATAATATTAGATGTCAGTAATAACTTCATGACAAATTCGTCAAAGGAAATTTCTCCTATTATCAAGAAATAAAGTTTTTTAAAAACAACCATGCCTAAATTATCTCCTCTAATTTTTTTACATATTCCCAAAGCAGGAGGAACTACATTTAATGATATTCTTAAAAGAGAATTTCGGTTCAAGAAAATATATTCTCTTAAGTACAATGATGTTGAAGATTTTAAGAAACTTTCATCTGATAAACACAAAAAAATAAGTCTTCTAAAAGGCCACTTCCCTTTTGGTCTACATAGCTACTTTGAAAATCCACACTATGTGACTTTTTTGAGAAACCCTATTAGTCGATTTATAAGTTATTATAATTATTTATTAAAGACACCTCGACACTACTTATATGAAAGGGTTGCTCTATCTAAAATGTCGATGCTTGATTTCGTTCAAAGTGACTTAACTGTAGAAATAGATAATTGTCAATTACGTTACCTTACCGGCACTTCCGATCCAATAAACACTTTAACAAACTCGTTGCTAGAAGAAGCAAAAATAAACTTGACTTCCTATTTTGAAATTGGTATAACAGAACGATTTGATGAATCCGTTATTTCTATTATTAATAGACTTGACTGGAAGAGTAAACCCTACTACGTTCAGAAGAATAAGGCAAGAACTACTAAAAAAGAAACTATTGACCCTGCGATAATTAAAATAATAACGGAGCGTAACAAATTGGATATTGAGCTTTACAATTGGGCTCAAGCCCAATTAAATTTAAGAATTAAAAATATTCCTGAATTTGATTCAAAATTGAAAGAATTCAAAATTAATAACCAACGCTATTCAAAATTAATGGACAACTCTCTTTTCAAAACAATTAGAAATTTAGAAGTTGACATTAAATCCGCGATTAAACAAATAACAAAATGAATAGGTCCGTAAAAGAAATCCTTAAAAAAATACCCTTGCTAGAAAGAGCATACTATTTCTTTACCATACCCTTTAAATTCAGAACAGAAAGGTCTCTTTTAAAAGGCAAATCTTTTCACTCAATCAATGCTAAAAGTATACTGCATTTTAGTATGAATAAAGCTGCGACTCAATATGTCAAAAATGTACTAGAAACGATAGCACTAGAAAACGAAATGGTTCCTGCAAAATTTAATGAGTATGCCATGACATGTGACTTACCGTTTTTTCATCAACTTTCTATGGAAGAAATGAAAAAGTATAAGCACGTTTTCAAATCTCATGGTTTCTTATATACCGTCTTTAGTGAAATGTTCTATGATGTTGTCGATTTTAAAAAATACAATATTGTTTTCTCAATAAGAGACCCAAGAGATATATTGGTCTCAAACTATTACTCGTCAGCATTCAGTCATTCGCTACCACCAATATCTGGAAATAAAAGAAAAGATTTCATAAAAATGAGAGAATGGGTAAAGTCGGTTGAAATTGATGAATACGTTCTGGCCGAATGCGATCGCGTTTATAATGTATTTGATAAATACAAAACAGACTTAGTAGAAAAACATCATCATGTCGCAATATTGAAATATGAAACAATGGTTTCGGATTACTCAAAATGGTTAGCCACGCTATCAAGTAAAACAGAAATGAATCTTAGCGAGAATTTGAAAAATCAATTAACGAAATCGTTTCATAAAAACAGATCAAAAAAAGAAGATATTAACTCTCATACTAGAAAAGGTGTAGCTGGTGACTACTTAGAAAAACTTAAGCCAGAAACCATAAAAATATTAAATGATAAATTTCAAAATCTTTTAGAGTTCTACGGTTACGAATTATAGGATGTCGAAAGTATTAACTATTTCGGATAGATTTCATGCCGGTGGTGCTGCTGTTGTAGCAAGAAAAATTTATGAGCACATTGAACAATCTGATTCCTTTGAGGGTGTCTTCTTGTATGGTTTGGATAGGTTAGGATTTCCAAACAAATCATATCCAGATACGATAACAACTGCGAGCTACTTTTTTGGTCCTCATATTAATTTGTTAGCCTGCAGGCTAATCGGTAAGAATATCATTCCATCAAAAAAAAAGAAATTAAATGAACTCATTCGTTGGGCTGATGTAGTTCATATTCATAATATTCATACTTATGGATTTGAATATAAACAGTTATTCTCGATACTAAATTCTATCAATAAAAAGGTAATAATTACTGCACACGATGATTGGTTCTATACAGGAAGATGTGCGATTAGACAAGAATGCGAAGAATGGAAAAAAGGTTGTCCGAAATGTCCAAATTTAGATTATTATCATTCTACCGTTTTTGATAACGCCAAAATGGAGTTTATTAAAAAAACTACTTTGATTAATTCGTTGAAAGACTGCACTCTGGTTGCACCTACCAATCATATTGCTAATGCACTCTCTTTTGTTTATCCTAATGTTCCTAATAAAGTGATTTCTAATGGTATTAACATAGAGTCATTCATTCCGCCGAAAAATGAATCTAAATCTAAGGAAGTGCAAGTGCTAATTATTTCGAACAACTTTGAAGATCAAATAAAACTGGATCATAAATTTATTGACTCACTTGTAAAAGAAGAAGTAGCCCTACATCTTGTAGGTCCTAACTCAATGTATGAAGGTCCAAGTGTTGTAAACTATGGTTTTGTAAAAAACCAAACGAACTTAGGCCAAATCATGCAGGAGTGTGATGTGCTATTGTTCTTTTCTAAAGTGGATAGTTTTGGTTTAGTTCTCGCAGAAGCATTATGTACGGGGATGCATATTTGCGCATATGACAGTCGTGCTGCAAAAGAAGTATTAAATGGTTTTAACAGAAATATAATCCCTGAAGATCCTGCCTTCTTCATAAGTAAATTAAGAAATCCTGAATTTATCAAGCTTTGTAAAAGTCTTTCTATAAGAAAGAAGCAAGCTTTAAAAGCTCGAGAGAGATTTGATCAAAATACGATGATTAAAAAATATTGTGAATTATACCTCAGTGCATAGTTGAATATCACAAGTACATTGAAAAGAAATCAAACAGGTAGCAGCCTTAATAAAGGTTGGATTTTTCTTACCATCGTAATGTTGTTAACAACCGACCTATTAGTGGTCAATCTTTTCGGCTATCCAGTAGTTCTAACTTTTACATTACTTCCGATTTGGTTATTTAAATCTTTTGTGATCAAAGGGACCGTTCGAGTTAAAATTGTTCTGTTTTTTCTAGCTCTGGTTGCCATTCCATTAATTAATATTGGAGATGTTACCAGATGGGTAGAATTTATTAAAGCATATGCGTTACTAATAATGAATGCTACAATCTTGTTGTTTTTTTGCTACAGTCGTTCGCATAAAGTAAATCAACAGAGTGTCTTCAAAGCTGTAAAATTGACTCAGGCTATACTTTTAATTTATTCCCTAATGCAAGTTTTTGAATTAAAATTTATAGGAACCAAATTCTTATGGGGTATTTGGGGAAATTTTTCGGCTACTCATATAATTCCCACGTGGGGTATGAGGGCAAAGGCTTTTTATCACGAACCTAGCCATTTAGCCCTAATCTCTATTTTTATATTTTGGATGCGATTCATTTGCGAACAAAAATTAAAGCTCGTTAATTTATTTAGTACAACCATTTTACTACTATTGACCATGTCAGGAGCTGGACTATTATTGTTTCCAGTTATAGTTCTTTATATCGTAGTAACCAGATATAAGTGGTTTATTATATTCCCAACTCTTGCAATTATGTCTTTACCAATAGCATTTGTTATTCAAAGTAATGCACAAATCCTTTCTAAAGAACTAAAAATTGATCAAGTACAAAACACAGAGGCAATTTCCTCCGGTTACATGAGATGGGTTTTGCCTATTAAAATTTTAAAAAGTCATTTAAACGAAGGTCGCTATTTTGGATATGGTTTAGGGCAATTAGAAAGGGAATATTTTCTTAAAGTAGATAAGCTCTTTCGTCAAATTGATGTGAAAGAAAATGCGATCGCCAACGGATTACTTTCCGCCCAAATCCAATTAGGTATTTTCTTTACCATATTCATAATTTATGCCTTTTTTTATAAATACCCACGAATGGATAAAAATTGGAGGTCCTTTATTTTCATAAATTTTGTTTGTTTGACAGCAGGGTCTTATTTCATGGTAGAAATGTATTTTATA
>JAHDCJ010000060.1 GCA_020629935.1 Saprospiraceae bacterium
TTGCGTTTAAAAGGTTATTGAATAATTCAAAAATGAAACTTTAATATTGGTAACACAATAGAAAATGAGTGAAGACGACTTATGAGGGGATGGAACTGTTTTTTTAGTTAGCGAAAAAAAAAGCGATAAGATCATTTGACCTTATCGCTTCTTTATATTTTAGATAGATTTTATTTAGTTTGCATTATCGGAGAAGAATTTAATTCGCATCAATTTGACTTCTTCTAACGTAATATCATCATCTTCTAATTCGGCTAAAGCCACCTCTGGAGAATCAGATTCCGCGGTTAAAAAATATTCATTAATATCTTCTCTTGAATACTCATCTACATTTTCGTCGATATAATAATTGATATCTAATTTGGTGCCTGAATTAACAATCATCCACATTTCATGGAGCAACTCTTCCATGTTCATTTGTATGTTACGAGCGATATCTTCAAACGGAATTTTTCGATCGATACTTTGGATGATGTTTACTTTTTGACTTGATTTATTTACAATAGATTTAACCACAAAGTCTTTGGGACGGACAATGTTATTTTCTTCCACATACTTAGCAATAAGGCTAATAAAGTCTTTACCATAACGTATGGCTTTTCCTTTACTTACTCCAAGGATATTTCCCATGTCATCCATACTGATTGGATATTGGGTAGCCATATCTTCTAAAGAAGGATCTTGGAAAATAACAAAAGGCGGAACACTTTTTCTTTTCGAAATTTGTTTCCTTAAATCTTTAAGCAACGCAAACAAATTAGGATCTAAAATAGCAGAGCTACCGGCATTAAATTCTGCCGAATCTGCGGCAGCTTCTTCTACGAAATTATGATTTAAGGCAATCATAAACTCCTCTTTGTTTTTAATAAATGCTCTACCTTTATCTGTTAATTTGAGTATGCCGTAATTTTCTATTTCTTTATAAATAAAATTGCGGAGTATACTTTGACGAATCACTGAATTCCAAAATAGTGGATCTTGATCTTTCCCTTTTCCAAAGAGCGGAAGTTTGTCCCATTCAAAACTTTGAATCATCGAAGTAGGATTCCCAACGACAAAGTCAATAATGGGTTTAATTCGATTATTTTCTTTTAAAGATTCAATAGCATTCAAGGCTAGATGAAGCGCTTCAGAGGCATCAATTTGTTCTTTAGGAGAAGCACAGTTGTCACATTGTTTTTTGCATTTTTCTTTTTCAAATTCTTCTCCAAAATAATGGAGTAAGAACTGACGTCTACAAGCAGGAGTTTCAGAATACGCGATCATTTCATCCATCAACTGAATGCCCATTTCTCTTTCTGCAACAGGTTTATCTCTTAAAAACTTTTCTAATCGTTGGATATCACTATAAGAATAAAACATGAGGCATTTACCTCCTAGACCATCACGACCAGCCCGACCTGTTTCTTGGTAATAGTTTTCTATACTTTTAGGAATATCATAGTGGATCACAAAACGAATGTCTGGTTTGTCAATACCCATTCCAAATGCAATCGTGGCTACGATGACATCAATGTCTTCCATTAAAAAATCATCCTGTGTTTGACTTCTTGTTTTAGCATCTAGACCCGCATGATACGGAGCAGCTTTAATGTCATTGACTTTTAAAACAGATGCAATTTCTTCGGTAGATTTTCTACTTTGTACATAGATAATACCCGACTTGCCGAGGTTGTTTTTTACAAACTGGACAATACTTTTAATGGTTTGTTCTTTTTTCCCTTTCGCTTTGATTTCGTAAAAAAGATTTTCTCTATTAAAAGAAGAGTAAAAACTATTTACGTCATCCATGTCCAAGTTTTTGACAATATCGGTTTGGACTTTGGGCGTGGCAGTAGCCGTAAGAGCGATAATAGGAACCCGATCATTAATCGAAGTAATCATATGTCGTATTCTACGATACTCGGGTCTAAAATCGTGTCCCCATTCTGAGATACAATGTGCTTCATCAACAGCGACAAAGGATATTTTCGTACTTCTAAAAAATTGGATATTCTCTTCCTTTGTTAAGGTTTCTGGAGCAACAAAAAGTAATTTCGTTTTACCAGCAACAATATCTTCTTTTACTTTAGTCGCTTGCGTTTTGGTCAAAGAAGAATTGAGGTAGTGAGCTACCTCATCACTTTGGCTATGACCTCTTATAGAATCTACTTGATTTTTCATTAGGGCAATGAGCGGAGAAATAACAATAGCGGTACCCTCCATCATTAAGGCAGGAAGTTGATAACATAATGATTTCCCACCTCCAGTAGGCATGATAACGAACGTATCTTTACCAGCTAAAAGACTTTGGATTACGACCTCTTGATTTCCTTTGAATCCATCAAACCCAAAATGTTGGTGTAAGGCTTCTTTTAAATTTATTTTAACGTCTAACATAATATTTCAATAGCGTATTTTTATTCAATAATTCATAACACATCCACTTAGATAAATCATAGTTATCTATTTTCTTATTCTAAAATACATCTGCGAGAAAAGGTAATGAGTGTAAAGAATATTACAAAATATAAAGTAGATTTTGAGGTTAAATGAATGTTTTAACCTTTTCTATCCTAAAAGATAGGAACTCTTTTACAAAAAACAAAAGCAATAAAAAAGAAAAATCAAATTATTGTTTTATTTTATATATATGGCAGTACCAAATTCAAATTTGAGGATAAAAAAAAAAGTTTTTAAATCCATGTGAATATACTTTTTTAGAGAAATTTCATTCTTTTTTTTTATTTAATAGCAAAATAATGAAAAGGACAGAAAACATTTTTTTTAAAAAAAATATTTAGCAAATAGGACTTCTTGTTTTGGAATTCAAAAAGTTTAAGTCACTTCCACATATTTTATTGATGATTCTCAAATTTATTCATACCTTTAACTCTAGTAGATCAATAAATGGTTTATATACTTTTAAATAAACCATTTAGTGTGTTGATTAGACCCTAAGTTCAATTCAAGGTCACAATTTTTTGACTCGAAATAACTTATTTTTTTGTTATATATTTAAAAGTTAAAATTAAAATTTAATGTTATGGCTGAAGTAATTCGTATGCCACTTTTAAGTGATACCATGGAAGAAGGTACTATTGTCGCTTGGCATAAAAAAGCTGGAGATAAACTCGTATATGGTGATGTTATTGCGGAAGTAGAAACTGATAAAGCAGTAATGGAACTAGAAAGTGATTTTGATGGTACCCTTCTTTATGTTGGTGTAGAGGAAGGTAGTGCGGTTCCTGTAGATGCAATCATTGCAATTATTGGAGACCCTAAAGAAGATGTACAGGCTATTTTAGCTTCAGCAGAGGTAAAGGAAACGAAGGTGTCCTCCAATCCAGAAGCGAAAGTAGAAGTAGAAGTAGAAGTTGCTGCACCTGTAGCAAGTCCTCAAATAATGACTAATGGAGTTGACCATAGAATTAAGGCTTCTCCTTTGGCTAAAAAAATGGCTTTAGATGCGGGCGTAGAATTAGCCAGCTTGAAAGGTTCAGGAGATGGAGGAAGAGTGATAAAGAGAGATGTAGAAGCTTTTGTGGAACAATCAAAAACAGCCGCACCTGCCACAAAACCTTCGGATGATAAAACATTGGTTCCTTCGTTTTCTTACAGTGGAGAAGAACAATATGAAGAAGTAGCGATTAGTCAAATGCGAAAAACCATTGCTCGTCGATTGGGAGAAAGTAAATTTTCAGCGCCGCATTTTTATTTGACTATTGAAATTAATATGGAGAAAGCGATGGAAACACGTGTCCGTATTAATGAAATATCACCTGTGAAAATTTCGTTCAATGACTTGGTCATTAAAGCGGCCGCAGTGGCTTTAACCCAACATCCTAAAGTTAACTCTTCTTGGTTAGGAGATAGAATTAGAACCAATCATTTTGTAAATATTGGTGTAGCTGTTGCCGTAGAAGAAGGACTTTTAGTTCCAGTAATTCGCCAAGCCAATATGAAGTCCTTATCACAGATAAAATCAGAAATTAAAGTCTTAGCTGGAAAGGCTAAAGAACGCAAATTATCTGGAGAAGAAATGTCTGGAAATACATTTACAATTTCTAATTTAGGAATGTTTGGTATAGAAGAGTTCACCGCAATTATTAATCCTCCAGATGCTTGTATTATGGCTGTAGGGTCGATTGTTGAAAAACCAGTAGTTAGAAATGGAGAAATTGTAGTAGGACAACAAATGAAAGTGACCTTGTCTTGTGATCATCGAGTGGTTGATGGAGCTACAGGCGCTCAATTCTTAAAGACATTTAAAGAAATTCTAGAAGACCCGATTCGTATGATCGTTTAATTCATGGAAAAGACAAATAAAAAAACATTAATATTGGGGGCAAGCCCTAAACCTGATCGTTATGCTTTTAAAGCCACCATGCGGTTAGTCACTTATGGACATGAAGTGGTTCCCCTAGGCTTTCGAGAAGGAAAAATTGGAGATCAACACATTATAACAGGGAAACCTACTTTAGAGAATATTCATACCATTACTTTGTATCTTAATCCTAAACGACAAGAGGAATGGTACGACTATATCTTAAATCTTAATCCTCAACGAATTATTTTTAATCCAGGAACAGAAAATCCATACCTTATACAAAAGGCCCGCGAAGCTGGAATAGAAGTGGAAATTGCATGTACACTAGTGATGCTTTCTACCAGCCAATATTAATTTTAAAAGAACTAATTTAAATCTAAATCAAACGTATACCAATGCCAAAAGTACTTGTTGTAGATGATGAAAAAAGTATCCGAAGAACTCTTAGGGATATCTTAGAATTTGAAAAATATCAAGTGGAAGAAGCAGGAGATGGCCTAGAATGTATTGTCAAACTAAAACAGAATAAGTTTGATGTTATTATCATGGATATCAAAATGCCTAAAATGGATGGACTTGAAGCCTTAGAGCGAATAGCCATTCTTTCTCCAGATACGCCTGTGGTGATGATTTCTGGACATGGAAATATCGAAACCGCAGTAGAAGCTGTGAAAAAAGGTGCCTTTGACTATATCGCCAAACCACCAGATTTAAATCGCTTATTGATTACCATTCGAAATGCAATGGATAAATCTAGTTTGATCACAGAAACAAAAGTACTGAAGCGAAGAGTAGCCAAATCCAAAACACAAGAAATTATTGGAGAATCTGCAAATATTGTTAAAATTAAAGACACGATTGAACGCGTGGCTCCAACAGACGCTCGAATTTTAGTTACTGGACCTAATGGTACAGGAAAAGAATTGGTCGCTCGATGGATTCATGAAAAAAGTGGCCGAGCAACTGGACCAATTGTAGAAGTAAATTGTGCAGCAATTCCTTCTGAACTTATAGAAAGTGAACTCTTTGGACATGAAAAAGGAGCCTTTACTTCAGCTCATAAACAACGGATTGGAAAATTTGAACTAGCCAATGGAGGAACACTCTTCTTAGATGAAATTGGAGATATGAGTTTGTCTGCACAAGCCAAAGTGTTAAGAGCGTTACAAGAAAATAAAATTACTCGTGTTGGAGGAGATAAGGAAATAAAAGTAGATGTGCGTGTTGTTGCAGCAACCAATAAAAATTTACGCCAAGAAATTGATGATAAAAAATTTAGAGAAGATCTTTATCACCGCTTGGCTGTAATCATTATCCCTGTACCTTCACTCAATGATCGATCTGATGATATTCCAATGCTTACCGAACACTTCATTAAATCAATTTGTGATGAATATGGAATAGCAATTAAAGAAATAACCCCAGATGCGGTGAAAGGCTTACAAGCAAATAACTGGACAGGGAATATAAGAGAACTTAGAAATGTAGTAGAACGATTGATTATCCTCAGTGACAAAAAAATAACAGAAGAGGATGTGAAAAACTATGTGATTTCTCCAAAAAATTCAAATGGTGCACTTAAAGAATTGTATTCGAAGTTTGATAATCTAAAAGAACTACAAAGTTATATTGAAAAGGAATACAAAGCTTTTAATAAATAAAAAAACGTTTAAATCACGTTTAAAGCGGCTAATCTAAACCAAGGTTAGCCGCTTTTTTATACTGAAAAATACTTATTAAATATGTGAAATTGCTAGTAATATAAATACTTGTAAACCTGCACTTTTTATGTAATGAAAATTAAGATTTAAATCTTTTCCATGGTTAATGACAAATTATTGACAATAATGATTAAATTAGATGTGCCTTACTAAAGGTAAAAATCCAACGTTTTCTAGAATATTTTTTTAAAAACTAAAACTTGATCCTCTTTTTTGTAAGAAAGGAGAAATCTTGGTCTATTAGGTCAAGATTCACAATTGATTATAGTTTTGTGAAAATATTATTTGAATTAATTCATTTTAACCTAAATTCTGATTTATGAAAAAAGTTTACCAACTTTTTCAAAATGCCTTCCTTGTTTCGGTATTTTGTCTCAGCTCAATAACCCTTGCGAATGCAAGCCACGGTGCCGGTGCTGAAATCACATATACTTGTGTCGGTCCCAATCAATACCAAGTAACACTACATGTTTATCAAGATGTTTCGGGAATTGCTTTAAACTCAACGCAACCTATCTCTTTTAGCTCACCAAGTTGTGGTGTGAATAGTGTAGTAAACATTAGCCAAAGTGGAGGGGCAATTCCTATTAACTCTGCTGCAGGTTGTCCCGTATCTTCTCCTTTGGTTTTAGATGAATATATCTACCAAGGAACGGTTACTCTTCCAACTGGATGTACTGGAGATGATTGGACACTTAGTTGGGATTTATGTTGTAGAAATACAGCAATCTCTACTTTGTCAAACCCAGGATCTGAAGATTTATATGTGGAATCTTCATTAGACAACAGTATCCCCACATGTAATAATTCCGTGGTATTTACCAATCAACCGAATATTATTACTTGTCTTAATGAACCTTATACTTATAACTTAGGTGCATTTGATGCCGATGGAGATAACTTAGTTTACTCGTTGATCAATTGCCAAGAAGGTGCAGGAGATCCTGTAGAATATTCTGGTCCATTTAACGGAGGATTTCCATTAATCGGTTCTCCAGGTGCAACGATTGATCCAGTTACTGGATTAATCACCTTCACTCCTTCAATTATCCAAACACCAGTTATTTGTGTCTTGGTAGAAGAATACCGAGGAGGCGTAAAAATTGGTGAAGTTATCCGTGATGTACAATTTGTAGTTATGGATTGTGGCGATATCAATCAACCTACTCTTTCTGGAATTGATGCAGTCCCCGCAGTGTATACCATTGCTACTTGTACAGGTTCTGAAGTTTGTTTCACCATTGATGGTGCTGATGCCGATGGAGACAACCTAACCATGTCTTGGGATGGTTCATTAACTGGTGGAACATTTAATGTTTCTGGTCAAGGAACGAATGCCCCACAAGCCACAGTCTGTTGGACACCAACAGCAGGAGACATCGGAAATAATTACTTCGATGTAACCATCGTAGATGACGGATGCCCAATTAATCAAGAAACACACCAAGTATATAATATCGATGTACAAGCCACTACAAACTCCGTAAGCTTAGGCGGACCATTTGGAATTTGCCCTGGAGAATCAGTGGTACTTGATGCAACAGTAGTAGGTACAGTAGCTTCTTATTCTTGGTCTCCCTCTGCGGGATTAAGTGGAACTAATATAGAAGACCCAACTGCAGACCCAACAAGTTCTACATTATATACCTTAGTGACTGAATTCACTGATGGTTGTGTAGTTACTGAAACCGTATTTGTAGAAGTTTATACACCACCATCTATTTCAGTAGATCCTCCAGCTGGATTTGGTTGTGCTGCTAATCCTTTAACATTAACAGCAACAACTACCGCTGGATCTGCTCCTATTGCAGGCTTAGAATGGAGCACAGGGGCAACATCTAATGCGATATCCATTGGTCCTGCGGCTACTACAACTTATTCCGTTACAGTGACTGATAACAATGGATGTACAGGTACTACAGAAGTAACGGTACGTTCTGCAGAACAACCAGATTGTCCAATTATTTATGCGGGACCATCTGCTGCTGTAGGTACTGGAGATGGAACTACTGGAAGTCCTTTTAATCTTGTAGATGCTATTAATGTTGCTGCATGTAGTGGAAGTACGGTACGTTTACTTACAGGAAACTACGTGATTAACAATGCCTTGCAATTAGCAGATGGAGTAGTACTTGATGGAGGATTTAATACTGCTGGTGTGAAAACAAGTACACCAGGTGCAACCACAATTAGTAGAACAACAGCTAATGTAGAAGGACCATCTGGATCAAGAAGATTAGTTGGACTATATGGAAATAGTGACTCTGATTGGAGATTACAAGATATTACGATTTCAATGTCTAATGCAGCAAGTGCTTCTGCTATTTCTACATATGGAATTCACTTGACAGGTTGTTCGAATTACTATGTAACTCGAGTACAAGTATTTGCTGGAAATGCAGGAACAGGAGCAACAGGTTCAACTGGGGTAGCAGGAGGAAAAGGTGGAGATGGAACGAATGGTGGTAATGGAGATTGTGATGGAAGTGATTGTACCTTTGGTGGTGGACAATCTGGCGGCGGTGGCGGCTCAGGAGGATCAGGAACCGTAGGTGTTGGAGCTGGTGCAAACGGAACAGGAAGAAACGGCGGCGGTGGCGGTGCTGGTGGTAAAGGTAGTGATGAGTGTGACAGCAATGCTCAAAGTGGACAATGTGGTGGTGGTGCATTGAATTTAGGCTCAAACTGTGGCGGCGGCGGTGCTGGTGGCCAAGGAGATCCTGGAGGAGATGGTGGAAATGGAGCAAGTGGCTCTCCTGGATTTGGCCCAACAGGAACGGGTACAACGGGACCAAATGGTGCAATAGTCGGCGGATTTTTTGTGCCTGGAGGACAAGCTGGAACTGGAACCAATGGTGGTGGTGGACAAGGTGGTCGCGGCGGCGGCGGCGGCGGACGTCAACAATGTACATTCTGTGATAATGGTCCAGGTAATGGCGGCGGCGGCGGCGGCGGCGGCGGCCAAGGTGGAACTGGAGGAACTGGTGGCTTCGGTGGTGGAGCTTCTTATGGTATCTTCCTTTATATTAATGGAGCAAACGGATATATACAACAGTCGGATATAAATGCAGGTGTAGGTGGAGCTGGTGGAAATGGCGGAGCTGGTGGAAATGGCGGTGGAGCTGGATTAGGAAGAAATGGCGGAAAAACTTGTCTTGGTGAAGTTGGAGAAGGCGGAAATGGTGGAAATGGCGGTATTGGTGGAAAAGGCCAAACTGGAGGAACTGGAGCGGCTGGACCTAATGTTAATTTCCAATTTGAAAGCGGCACAGCACCATTAGCAACAGAAACGAACTTTAATCTTGGTGCTCAATCTGTAATTACTTGGGACGGAACTTCATGTACCAATACGGATGTCGCATTTACTGGAGCAGGCGTGACTACACCTCAACAATTTCCTTCAGTAAGCGGACCAGAAAGAGAAGATATTACTGGGTCAAGTGGACAATATACTGGGTTTGCCGATATCGTTACGGATTTAATTACACCTGATGGAGAAGCAACTGCGGCTTTAGTCTCTGATGATGTTTATCGTATATGTGAAGGAGAATCTGTTGATTTCTTAGCTTTAAATGGAGCAACAGGTTATTTATATAGTTGGACATTTAATGAACCTGCTGGGGTCGCTGATGTGGCAACAGATATTTCTAATGATGCAGCAGCTACTTCTGTTACTGGAGTAACTTTTAATGTAGCAGGTACTTACACCATAGACTTAGTTTATGAAACGGCATGTTGTGGTACTTCTATGGCAGATGTTATTACTGTAAATGTAGAGCATGTACCTGTTTTAAGTTTAACCGATGCTACCGTGTGTTTAGGTGATGCAGGAACACTTTTAGATGCTTCTGGAACAACTGCATTCGGACAAGGATTTGCTGGAGGAACAAATGATACTTGGTCTTATACTTGGGCGCCAGGCACAGGATTAAGTGCCACTACAGGTGCTATGGTGACTGCTACACCTTCAGAAACAACAACATATACATTAACGGCAGTAAACTCAGCAGGAACTTGCTCAGAAACAATGATGGTCACTGTTACCGTACAGGACTTAATGGTTACATTGGCTAATCCTGTACCTGATGCTTGTAATGATGGAGGAGTGCTTCAAGCGATTCCCCCAGGACCTGTCAATGAATATTCTTATGCTTGGGCAGATGATCAAGGAGCTAGTGTTGGAACAACTGTAATTTTAACAGGAATGAGTGCTGGAAACTATTCAGTTACCGTTACAGATAATGATACAGGATGTACATTTGAAGGAGGAGTCATTGTGGCTAATTCAGGTGGTGTAACTGGTTTTGCACAAACGATTGTAGAGCCTAATTGTCCAAATTATGATGATGGTTCTGCTACGCTTTCAACGATTGGAGGAACTGGTCCTTTTGTATTTGCTTGGCCAGATGCTACCATTGCGAATACGCGAAGTGATCTTGCGCCAGGTGATTATATGGTAACGGTACAAGACTTTGCGAACCCCGCTTGTTCGGATGTATTTATGGTATCAATCCCTACAATACAACAATACACCGCATCAATTACAGGTATTGTTCCTGTAACGTGCCCAACAGAAGGAGCTGCACTAGCCACAGGAGATGGCGGAAGTGGAGTATACTCTTACCTTTGGGATAATGGAGAAACTACACAAGCAATTTCTAATCTTGCAGCAGGCACCTATACGGTAACCGTAACGGATGATGTGAATCCTTCTTGTACACAAACTGCCACGGCAATTGTACCAGATAATACGTTATACACTGCCGAACCTTCAGGAACAGGTGTAAGTAATGGAGAGAATTTCAATACAGGTTGTAATGGTGGAAATCCAGCCGTAAATGGTGGAAATACATTTGATCAAACCGTAAATAATGAATGTAATCCTCCAGGAAGTGTTACTGGAGCAATTATTAAAGGTGATCCAGATGATCCAAATGCTCCTGATCAAGTAGATGGAATTACGCGTGGAGCTTGTACAGGTAGTTTAGATTTAAGCCAAAATCCAGTGTACTATACCGTACAAGCTAATGCAGGTGGAGGAAATATCAATGTAGATGTAACCGCTCCATCTGGGAATACTGCAGGTAATCCAATTACAGCAATGGAAGCTGCGGTTTATGGACCTGTAGATTGTTCTTGTGCACAAGTAACTGGTGGAGGATTTTTAGATTGTACCTCTACCGCTGATCCAACTACAGGAATGGCTTTAACTATTCCTGCTGCGGCACCAAACTCCTGTTATCTTGTTATTGTAGATACCGATGGAACTGGAACATTTGATATTGAAGGAACTTATGGTGGTGCATTACCCGTAGAATTAGTAAGCTTTACAGGATTCGCAAACAGTAATGGATCAAACACGTTAGAATGGGTTTCTGCTTCAGAGGTCAACTTAGTAAAATATCAACTAGAACGATCTAAAGATGGATTTAATTTCGCTGATCTTGGTGCTTCTGTGGAAGCTATTGGAGGTGAAGGAATCAATACCAACTATCGTCAATTAGATATGAATCCGTTTTATGGAATCAACTATTATCGTTTACGTATGATTGATGAAGATGGTTCTTTTGAATATTCTAATGTAGTTGTACTTGAAAACAAAAAGGAAGGTGCTTTCGATATTACGGAAGTGTTACCCAATCCAACAACTGGCCAAACGACCGTTTCTTTTACTTCTACTAAATGGAATATAGTGGAATACCAACTTGTAGATGTGCTTGGCCGTATCATTATTGATAGTCAAGTAGAAGCCGTGGAAGGATTAAATCAATTAGAGTTGAATCTAAATGCTTTGGCTAACGGAACGTATATCTTACGAATGAAACAAGATCGTGTAGAGTTAACAAGAAAGTTAATCAAAATCGATTAGACAAGTTTTAATAACTTCTTTATAAAAGTCGGTACCGAGTAGATTCGGTACCGACTTTTTTTTATATTGATGAAAAATTGAAAGCGTTTTAAATAAGATGAGCGATAAACCATCCAAATGGCAGTTTTTATTTGATCCAGTCCATCCAGCTAGTTTAGGAATGGCACGGATTTTCTTTGGCTTTTTTATGATTATCCAATGCTTTCGATTAAAAGGGTATATAGTAGAGGTTTTGACCTTATCTAAGTATAGAATTACCTATGATTTTTTTCATTGGATTCCTCTTTTCCCCAAACCTTTACTCAATGGGTTATTTTATCTTTTTGCCTTTTTATCTTTGTTGATTATGTTAGGTATACTCACTCGAGTAGCCGCCTTTTTTGCTTTTTTTATTTGGACCTATTTTTTCCTCGTTTGTCAAGGGCATTATAATAATCACTATTATCTGATTTCATTATTCTTCTTGTTCTTCATCTTTGTAAATAGCGAAGCCTGGGGATCAATTCGAAATAAAATTAAAAAACCTAAGTCTATCCAAGCTATCCCTTATTGGAATTTGGGTCTGTTTAAATTTCAGATTGCAGTGGTTTATTTTTATGGTGGAATAGCCAAGCTAAATAAAGATTGGTTTAATGGTTATCCTATGAAGATTTGGTTGAGTTGGAAAGAAGATATTCCTATAATGGGCCCTTTTTTAAAAACAGAGGCCGCTGTTTATCTTTTTAGTTATGGAGGAGTAGTCTTTGATTTAAGTATTGTCTTTCTTTTAATTAATAAAAAGACAAGAATACTCGCGGTGTTCCTTTTAATGAGTTTTCACCTATCGAATCACTTCATTTGGAATATTGGTGTTTTCCCTTGGTTAATGATGGCCTTAACTATTCTCTTTTTTGAACCGGATTTAGCCGATCGTTGGTGGAATAAAATAACTAAAGCCAAGAAAAAAACAGCAACGAAAACTAAACAAAAGAAAAAGAAGAAGTCAAGTAAACCAAAGAATTTATGGACTAAGTCACCTTTGTCTTTTTCTTCGAAACAAAAAAAAATAACGGTATTCTTTCTCTCTGTCTTTGTGCTCTTTCAATTGCTTTTTCCACTACGTCACTTTGTGTTGTATAGGGATACACCCGCATGGCATGGTATGGGAGATTATTTCTCTTGGCGAATGATGTTGACGGATCGAACGTCAGCTATTCGGTATAAAATTGGCGTACCAGGCGAAGGAATCGTAGGTTATTTGAGTGTAGAAGATTACCTAGTCAAGCGACAATTAGGCGTGTTGGCTGTAAGACCCAAATGCTTAGTACGATTTGCCAAATTTATTGGGGATGAAATGGCAGCAAATGCGAATATTCCGAACCCTGAAGTTTATGTTACGGCTTGGAGAACCGTAAATATGCGCCCACATCAACTTCAAATTGACTCTACATTGAACTTGACAAATGTAGCTTACCCTTTAGTTAAACATCCAGATTGGGTATTGCCTATGGAAGATTTACCTTACCGAAAAGAAATGGATACCTTGACAGAGGAAGAACTCAAAAACATGGGAATTCAATAGTCACCGAATGGCTCAAACCTGCCTTTCAGAACCTTTTTCGATAAAAAACCGTATAACTTTTAGCTAAGTGCTAAGTTAAAATTATTGTAATTTATCGGGTCAAAATTAAAATAATAGTTTTTTTCCGATATAATTTAATTAAATTAGCAAGCTTTTCTTTACTGAACGTTTAGAAAATGTTTAAAACAGCGCATTGTTTTTTGTTTTAAACAACACAAAATTTAAACCGTTAAAGACGGATATTTATTGAAAAAAAATAAAATTATGATAGATCATCAAGAACGACCTCCTATGAAACCAAAAAAGAAATGGAGTGAGTTGAAAGGCGAAAATTCTTGGACTATGTTCAAAGTTATCGCAGAATTTGTAGAAGGATTTGAACGCTTAAACCGAATTGGACCATGTATCTCTATTTTTGGATCTGCACGAACTAAGCCTGACAATGAATATTATCAATTGGCAAGTACCATTGCACATCGACTCACTGAAGAGGGATATGGAATTATTACAGGCGGTGGTCCTGGTATTATGGAAGCAGGAAATAAAGGAGCAAGAGAAGCCAGTGGCGTATCCGTAGGTCTAAATATTGATCTTCCTTTTGAACAAGGTTATAATCCGTTTATTGATGATGATAAAAACTTTAGTTTTAATTACTTCTTTATTCGGAAAGTGATGTTTGTAAAGTATGCTCAAGCATTTGTGGTATTACCTGGTGGATTTGGAACATTAGACGAATTATTTGAAGTACTTACTCTAATTCAAACTAAAAAAGTGGATCGAAGTCCAGTAATTTTGGTTGGAAGTAAATTTTGGGGTGGCCTTGTTGAATGGATCAAAGGAACTATGCTCGATCAACATCAAAATATTAGTGCAGAAGATTTAGATTTGATTCCAATTATTGACGAGGTAGAAGATATTGTAAGTTATATCAATTCATTCTATACACATACCAGCCTTCGACCAAATTATCGAATGGAATAAAAAATTAATCAAAGAATCTCCAAGCTATCCCAAAGCGAATCATCCAATCTCGCATGGGATAGTTCGGGGCTGTTAAATAGGTTTTATTGGAAACCAATTGAGATAGATTTTCTACCTTAAATAATGCTCTAAACGTTTTTACTTTAAAACTCACAAACAAATCTAATACAGGATAAAACTTAAGGTTTTGATCATCTTGTAAATAAAACTGCCCACTCTGTGGCAAATAACGATCCGCTTGATAATTGGTATTGTATCGTAAATCAAATCCCAATCTAGAAAGCATTACTTTCTTGAAAATTTTTCCTTCAATAAACAAACTGTGCTTTGACCAGAACTTAGGTAAGCGCAAATAAGTATTTCCTGTCTGTTGAAAAACGACTTGATTTTCTACATTGATTTTCCAAATCTTAAAATCGTTCCAAGCCATCAACTGAAGGATATTTAAGGCACCAGTAAATTGTGCTGGAATAGATTGATTATTATAGTAAATATAATTGTCTATCAAATGATATTGTACGCCCGCCTTAACTTTCCATTTTGGAAAATGATATTGAAAACCTAGATTTAATTCATTGGTTTTTACAAAATCATTATCCCATAATTTGACCTGTGAAATGTAAAACTGCTGTTGTATTAAATTGGGTTTATATCGTTGTTGAAGAATAAATGCTTCTATATCTCCTAAAGAACCTAATCCACTTTTTAAAGTACCTTTCAACGTTAAGTCGCCTAAATTATCTGCTAAGCCATAATGAAAGTTGACTCGCAAGTCCATGTCTTTTACGGGTGGTTTAATGGCTAAGTCGCCGCCAACAAAAAGATTATTAAGCACCGATTTCAAAGGCTCCTGGTTGATAAAATAAATTCGATGTGATAATTTGGGTTTGATTAAAATCAATGGCGCATCTTCAAATTTTGCTTGTCCGAAAGCAAAAGGCGCACTAAAGGAATTTTCAATTTTTCGAATACGTAAAAAATGACGAATACCTCGTTGATTGGTTTGGTAGATACCATAGAATGAACTATCTGTAGCTGGGGCATTGTCAAAAAACTTGTATTCGATATCTTCAAAAGCAAAATGATGAACCAATGAACTCTTCACTTCTAAGGGTTCCATCTTTCGATCTTTCTTTAGAAAAGAAGGTGGCTTTTTTATAGAATCTTGTACTACATTTACCAATACAGGCGGAACGGTATCTTTGGGACTTTGTTTGGGTGTATTAACTACGCCACCATATTGTGGAAAGTTCCCACCATTACTAGATCGGATCGGGGTTTCATCTTCTATAGGAGGAAGTTTAGGATTTCGCTTAGGGGCGGGAAGATTCGGAATACTATCCTTTTTTTTCTTAGAAAAACTCAAATATTGCGTTAACGAAAATTCATTGGTTGTATATTCCGTTTGGGCTGTTTCTACATTTACAGGAACTAAAATTCGATTCCCAAAAGCATTGTCTGTTAAATCTGCCTCGTTAACAATACCTCCATTATTTTGGTTTTTGATTAAATTATTATTCCAAGATAAAAAAGCTAAATATCGATCGTTTTTTGACCGATGCCAAGCCGAAAAAACCATATTGGTATGTCGAACTCGTTGCTCTTGATAAGCTCCTCTATGAATTAACTTTTTATAATCAAAAAGAATGTTTGTTCGCTTGTTTAAATTCTGAGAAAAGACCGCGGTAATTACGGCATCTTCTTGCCCTCCTGCTACATATTTTAAGTCCGTGTATGGTCGAGCAGAATTATAAAAACGAATGCTAGATTTTGTTCTACGATACAAATCATATT
Source organism: Saprospiraceae bacterium (assembly GCA_020629935.1). Lineage (GTDB taxonomy): Bacteria > Bacteroidota > Bacteroidia > Chitinophagales > Saprospiraceae > JAHDCJ01. The sequence continues at coordinate 16,236 of JAHDCJ010000060.1, forward strand.
GATGCAATCCTATATCAAACCCTTCGCGTATTCTTGGTTGATAAATGAGTTGTTTGTGCGGCGCACCATAGTTACTTAAAAAAGTATAACCAAAAGGCTGCCCTAAAACAGGATTGTAAAATTGAAAATTGTCAAGACTGGTTTTCGCTTCTTTTCTAAAGGTTAAATCTTCTGCAAAGAGATACTCAATTTGTAGGGTATCTTCATTTAAACGAATAGTGTCAGATTGACTAAAACCAATCTGTACAAGAAGACAAAAACACAGAAAAAGGGGAAGACGTTTTATTTGATTCAATGCTTTATAACTTTCCTTACGAAGTGATCTGTTCCGTTCCAAATATTAATGAAATAAATGCCAGGGCTTAAATCTTTCGAATTTTCTAAGCGGAGTTGATAATTCCCCATTGGAATTTCTTTTTCTACTAAGGGTATTAATCGTTGACCCGTAACATTTAGTAATTCAATTTGTATGGTACTCGATTCATTAGCATTGAATTCTATTTGTAACTGCTCTTGAAAAGGATTTGGAAATACATTTAACGAGAGTTTAGATGCTTCTATTTCTTCATTCGATACATTAATATTGGTACAATTGGTATTACTTCCTAAAGGATCTAAACCGCCGGTAATACTTGCATCAATTTTATCAAAAACATACAAACCCGATTGCATGTCAGAAACAAGGATGTTGCCAGAAGGTAATAAAGGATAAACGCCCCAAGCCCCTTCATATGAATCTATAGTTGGATCTAAATAGGTATCATAATAATGACTTCGAGTTACATTACTTGGATCCGTAAAATCGAATACTTGTAAACCATCATAATAATAAGAGGTATATAAATAATTACCTCGTACAATCAAATTATGCGGAATAGAATTCGCATTTGTACTTCCGGCATTAAATTGACTCACGACTTGTATGTCGGATGGATCACTCACGTCCAAAACTTTAATATCTGTACCATGCGTTTCGTCAGCAAGGAAATAATATTGTCCATCCTCCGACAACCAACCTGAGTGATTATATCCTTGTGAAGGATAAATACCTAAGGTGCCGATTATTTGAGGACTAGCCATATTGCTAAAATCGGCTACCAATAAACCTGAATAACTTCCATTCATATAAGCGATGTCATTACGGACATAAATATCATGAATGGTTGGAATGGCTACAGGGCCAATATTTCCATAAGAAGCCAATAAGGCTGGATCCAAAGGATCAGCTAAGGAATAGACTTGCAATTGGAAATAATCCGTAGACGTTTTAGTTGCACAAGAATACATTTTAGCTGTAGCTGTATCAATGAAAATATTATGACTTCTATTGAAAAGGACATTGTCATCATAGACGACTTCATTGGAAAATGGCATGTTAGAGATATCAATTATCTGTAGGGTACTTGATGAACCTTCATCAGCTACCGCGTATAAATAACATTGATAATCATGATAATCTCTATGAATAATAGTACCTCCAGAAACAGCTCCTGCAACAAAAGCGTCTTTTAATTCAATAACATCATTGGGATCCGTAACATCAAAAAAGTGGGTACCTAAAGTACTTCCAATAACCGCAATTTCTCGATCATTAGCTACAAAACCCCATACTTCATTATAGGCATTGTCGTAGGCAAAGCTACCCGGAATAAGTGGATCATCCCAATTATGTAAAAGGGTTGCCTCGGTTTGACTAAAAGAACAAAAGGGGAGGAGTAGACAAAGGAAAATAAAAAGGTTACGCATAAGATGATTTTTCAAAATACAAGAAAGTAAATTTGGTTAATACCTTTAAGATACGATTTTGTAAAGGCAAAAAAATAAGATTTAAGTCATTTAACGCTTTATTCACTTTCTTCTGTAGGCGCTAATACTTCTCTTGACATTCCCATATTAGAAAATCCTCCATCATGAAAAAGATTCTGCATGGTTACATATTTGGTAAGATCAGAAAACATCATTACACAATAATCCGCACAAGCTTCCGCAGACGCATTTCCTAATGGAGACATTTTATCGGCATAATCGAAAAATTCTTTAAATCCTTTTACACCTGATCCTGCCGTCGTAAAGGTAGGTGATTGAGAAATCGTATTGACCCGTACGTTTTTCTGGGCCCCATAATGATAACCAAAACTTCGAGCAATGGATTCTAATAAAGATTTAGCCTCTGCCATTTCGTTATAATCTGGGAAGGTACGCTGGGCTGCAATATAAGTTAATGCCAACATCGAACCCCAGTCATTTACCGCATCCATTTTCATGGCAGTTTGTAAAATTTTATGAAATGAAATCGCAGAGATATCCAAAGATTTTAACATCCATTCATATTTCAAATCGGTATATTCCCGTTTCTTTCTAACGTTTAATGACATGCCTATCGAGTGAAGAATAAAATCTACTTTTCCTCCTAAAGCTTCCATAGACTGACTAAGTAGATTTTCAATATCTTCTACACTAGTAGCATCTGCAGCAATCACAGGTGCATTTAATTTTTCGCCAAGGGCTTGAATTTTTCCAAAGCGCAAAGCAACGGGGGCATTACTTAATGTAATTTGAGCACCTTCTTCTACGCATCGTTCAGCGACTTTCCATGCAATTGATTGGTCATCTAAAGCACCAAAGATAATTCCTTTTTTTCCAGCTAATAATTGATTAGGCATATGGTTATTTTTTATGAAATGGGTTGAAACAAAATATTGGTAATACTAAAAACCAAGTAATTCCTGCGCATTATCTACTGCCGATTGTGAAGGAGGATTACCACTTAACATCGTGGCAATTTCTACAATACGCTCTTCTTTATTTAAGTCTTTAATATGGGTAGTTGTTCGGTCTTTTCCTGCTTTTTTATAAACAAAATAATGTTGATCCGCCTTCGCCGCAATCTGTGGCGTATGAGTAATACTTACCACTTGATGTTGCTTGGCCAAACCATGTAAAATTTGGCCCATCTTCAATGCTACATCTCCTGAAACACCAGAATCAATTTCATCAAAAATAAGAGTAGGTAAGGGAATCGCACTGGCCACTAAGGATTTGGTACAAAGGGTTAAACGAGAAATTTCTCCTCCTGAAGCCACATCTTTTATTGCTTCTAAACGACCTCCTTTATTGGCCGCAAATAGAAACCGAATACGATCTTTCCCTGTCGAATTGAGTTCGTTTAAATCCTCTACATCCACTTTCAATTGTGCATGTTGCATCGAGAGCTGTTCGAGTAAATCATGTACTTTTTTCTCAAATCCAGGAATGACTTTTTTCCGTTTTTCAGACAGTTTTTTTGCTAATTTCAAAAGCTTTTTTTCTTGGTTATTAACCGAGATTTCTAAGGCTTCAATTTGATCCGATAGATCACTAAATGCATTGATCTTCTCTTCTATTTGTCCTTGAATGACCAATAATTCTTCTATCGATTGGACATGGTGTTTGGATTGCAGTTTAAAGATAAGATCTAGACGACTAGATATTTCCATTAATCGTTCGGGATCGTATTCTATAGATTCATCTAATTGGTTCATTTCATCCGCCATATCTTGAAGATCTACAATGATCCCTTCAAAGCGAGTATGAATTTCTCTAATATTCGAATTGATAGCAGCATAGTTGCCGATGGCATTACTCAAGGTTCTTAATTTAGAAACAATGGCCATTTCATCTTCACTCAACACATGATAGGCTTCAGCCAACCGTTGTTTGATTTCTTCCGCACTACTTAATGTTTGTTGATCTTCTTCTAGTTTGACTTGTTCATTGGCCTGTAAGCCCACTTTAGTAAATTCATCAAGTTGGAAATGGAGAAAATCCATTTCATTCATTGCCAAATTATTTTGATTAACTAAAGATTCCAGTAATTTCTTACTTTTTTGATACGTCTTAAATTGATCTTGATATAGACTTAAAGCCTCCCGATTTCCTGCTAATGCATCAATCATTCGCATTTGGAAAGAGACATTGTGAATGTCTAAGGTATCAAATTGTTGATGAAGGTCAATTAAATTTTCACTCAGTCGCTTGAGCTGTTGTAAATTAACGGGTGTATCATTGATGAAAGCTCTAGATTTGCCAGAAGGCGTCAATTCTCTACGTATAATTACTTCAGAGTCATAATCAATATCATTCGCCTCAAAGAAGGACTTTAAATTGTATGAGCCTACTTGAAAATGTGCTTCTACTACACATTTGTTTTCGGTTTGGTACAATACTTTGCTATCTGCCCGTTTGCCCATAATCAAACCTAAAGCACCTAAAAGAATGGATTTCCCCGCTCCAGTTTCACCTGTGATAATGGTTAACTGTTTGGAAAATATAATTTCAAGCTCATCGATTATGGCGTAATTCTTTATGTATAATCGTTCTATCATAATGCGCCATAAAGATACAATCTATTCCCTGATGTTTTTCGAGATTTTTTATTTTTTTAGAAAAAAATAAAGATAGCTCACACAGAAATAGAAAGCATTCAGATAGTTTGATGCTTTGAGAGAATAAATAAAGGATAAAATATCCCAATAGGCTAGGAAGCCTTTTATCGTCGAATCAATCGATATTTGGAAGCATTGGCTGGGTCAATACGTACCATCGTTGCATAAACTTCTCTTTTTTCTTCTGAAGTTCCTTTGATGTAAATCTGAATAATCTCATCCGATTTGGCATTGACAAATAATTGAGTAATCATCGCATTCGGATAATCCTTACTCACTGCCTTTAATTTTTGAATAGCTGAACTCGTCGCTTCTCTTCCTAAGTCTACATTTTCATGCATAAGGTCTAAACCCAAACGATGGTATTCATACATTCCTTCCCGCATTTTTTGTGTTCTCGGACTAAGAATACTTTCTACAATCCAATAGCGATTCCGTTGTCCACGATCAATAGAACGCCATCCTGATTGAAAGGTCTCATTTAGTGTGGAAGGTACATTAGAAATTAAATCCTGTGCTTTTTGAAAATAATTACTTCCTCCGAAAGGAGAATAAGAATCGTAATCTAAACCAATAGAAACATAAGCATAAAAGGCGAGGAGTGAAGCGATATTAGTGGTATAGGTTTGATCTGTAAATTCAATAGGATCAAACTCGGTGTATTTGAAGTTGAAATTATTATCTGCATGCTCAATCAATGCCGTTTGTTGTCCACTACCAAAGATGGGGCGTGTAGCTTGAATATATAAATCTGCTTTAAATACATCAGACCCTAATTCTTCTTTAATCGTTATGGTCAAAGTCATATCAATCTTCTCATTAGTCTCAAAAAGATCGTCTGTCCATTGTCGCCCATTTAAAAACTCTTCCATAGCTACTTCTAAGGTTTTAAAAACTTTAGGATCAGTAGTTTGAAGTTTTGGTGTGTTGATGGTTACATTGGCATTTAACTCTTGCGCTTCAGCGGCAAAAGTAATAAAGATACAGAGTAAGGAAAGCAAAAAAGTTCGCATGCTATTATATTTATTTTAAAGAGCTTCTAGAAAGTGTAAATCGTTGGTTCTATACTAGAAAAATATCTCTTTTTAGTTCTTAGGTTCTTGTTTTGAAGTATTGGCTATTGCTTCTTGAAGTTGCAATAGTTCTACTACTTTATTAACGATATCTACGGCAACTTGTTGCTTTGATTTTAATTCAAATGCTTGAATAGTGCCCAGATGGTCTAATATTGTGATTTTATTGGTGTCGTGCCCAAAACCTGCGCCTTTATCTTTTAGTGAGTTGAGCACAATGCAATCAAAGTTTTTCTTGTGTAATTTACCTTTGGCATTGTCTACAGCATTTTGAGTTTCTAAAGCAAAACCTACATTAATTTGATGACTTTGTTTTTGAGCGCCCAATGCTTTTGCGATATCGGTAGTTCGTTTTAATTCAATAAATAAGTCACCTTCTTTTTTCTTTATTTTTTCTGTGGCGACTTCTTTCGGTGTATAATCGGCTACTGCGGCGGCTAAAACAGCAATATCAACTGTAGGATAATGTGTCAAGCAGGCTTGATGCATTTCTTCGGCAGTACGTACGGGTACACATTTTATATTTGGTCCAATTCCTTTATTGGGGGTAGGGCCAGAAACAAAAATGACATGGGCCCCTCGTTTTGCAAATTCTTCAGCAACGGCTTTGCCCATTTTTCCTGTAGAGCGATTGCCAATAAATCGAACAGGATCAATAGGCTCATGGGTTGGGCCAGAGGTAATCAATACTTTTTTGTCAAGGAGTTCTGGACTTTCATTTTGCTTGAAAAAATCACTTAGTAAGGAAACAATATCTTCGGGTTCAGCCATTCGTCCTTTTCCAACAAGGCCACTAGCCAATTCGCCATCACCTACAGGAATCAATTGATTACCATAACTTAGTAGGGTTTGGATATTGGTTTGAGTAGCGGGGTGTTTCCACATGTCGAGATCCATTGCTGGAGCAAAAAAGACGGGACATTTTGCAGAGAGATAAACGGCAAGTAAAATATTATCACAAATGCCTTGAGCCATTTTTGCTAAAGTATTTGCAGTGGCGGGGGCAATAATTAATGCATCAGCCCAAAGTCCAAGTTCTACATGATTATTCCAAGATTCGCCATTGCTAACATCGCTGAGTACAGGGTTTTTTGATAAAGTAGCCAATGTCAATGGGGTAATAAAATGCTTGGCATCATTGGTCATTAATACCTTAACTTCTGCACCTTGTTTTACCAAGAGGCGGACTAAGTGGGCTGCTTTATAAGCAGCAATACTTCCACTAACAGCGAGTACTATTTTTTTATTCGAAAGGATAAGCGCTTGTTTTTAAACCACGTCATAAAAAAGACCTTCTACTTAGAAAGCGAAGGCCTTTATTTTAATTAACTTTTAGGTTAATCTTTTTCTTTAATTTCTTTTTGTTTTACTTCCAATTTACCCTCAATATACTCATGTAGAGCAATAAGTGGTGGATTGGGAAGGCGCTCATAAAATCGAGAGATTTCAATCTGCTCTTTGTTTTCATGAATCTCTTCCAAATTTTCAGTATTGGAGGCAAATTCTTCCAATTTTGCATGCAATTCTTCCTTTAACTCACTGGCCAATTGGCGAGATCGTTTTGAAATAATAACAAGGGATTGGTAGATGTTTCCTGATTGTTCAGCCAATGCTTTTACGTCTCTTGCTGAAGCAGAAGGCGGGATACTTAAGGCTACTTTTTTAATATCAGTCATTTTCTTGAAATTTATTAATACGTTGTTTAGATGCTGTAAATATATCAGCGGCTTCATTTTTAAACTCACTGTCTGGATAACGATCTACAAAAGTTTCATAAGCACTAATGGTTTCTTCATATCGCTCTTCTTTCAAATAATCCACACTATTTTGGGCTAATTTAAAATTCGATTTGACAATCATGAAACGTGCTCTTTCAATTTCATTTGCATCAGGAAAATCCTTCAACAGATTATTATAGGTATGCGCCGCTGCTTTATAATCTTGTAGTTTAAAATACAAGTCAGCTTCAGCAAATGCTTTCTTTTCTTTTTTTGATCGAAGTTCATCAATCAAGGTATTCGCTTCTTTCACTCGACTACTCTCTGGATGGGTGTTTACAAACAATTGAAATTCATCAATTGCTTTGTCCGAATTTCCTTGCTCTAACCGATAATTCGGAGATAATTCATAATTGGAATAAGCCGCCATAAATAAAGCATCTTCAGCCAATTCACTATTTGGGAAAGTGTTTGCAAAGTTTTTAAAATAATAAGCAGAAAGTAAATACTTCTTCAATTGATAGTTACAATCTGCATATTTATAATACACACTTTCAATCCGTGCATCATTTCGCATGATACCCGTAATTTGTTCCAAAAGTACCATTGCTTTATAATAGTCTTCTTTCTCGTAAAACTCCATGGCCTTCTCGTATTTCAACTCTACATCGTTTCCAGTACGAATGCGCTCAAAATCTGTTCGACAACTATTTAGGGTGAGCAGTATTAGACTTATAAAAAGGGCTATATTGATTTTTTTGAACATAGGACGCAAAGTTACGATATTTTTTATTAATGGACAATAGATTATGCACTTGTCTATTGGCAAACGCTCAAAATTAATCAAATGTGGTCGGTTGATGGCTGATTTAACATACTTTTAACGAAAAAACGGTATGGGCGCAATAAAAAACGGTAGAGGCACAATGCATTGTGCCCATACCGTTTTTTTATTGTGCCACATCGTGTGGTTTATTAATCTTCTACATCTGTATTTTTTTCTTTCTTCGATTTACCTCTGCCTTTTTTGGCAATGGTAATCTTTAATCCTAAACCATCTTTTTCTAAATCGGCATTAAATGTAGTGCCTTCTTTCAATTCTTGGTTTAGAATAACTTCTGCTAAAGGATCTTCCAAGTATTTTTGGATCGCACGGTGTAATGGTCGTGCACCAAATTGTGGATCAAAACCTTTATCAGAAAGAAAATCTTTTGCTTCGCTACTCAATTCTAAGTTGAAACCCATCACTTCTAATCGACCATAAAGATCTTTCAAAGTCAAATCAATGATTTGGTGGATATCTTCTCGCTCTAAGCTATTGAAAATAACGACATCATCAATACGATTCAAAAATTCAGGAGAGAATGTGCGTTTCATTGCGTTCTGAATCACAGAACTTGCATGATCGCCTGCATTATCTTTTCGAGCCTTGGTTTGGAAACCAACACCTTGTCCAAAATCTTTTAATTGTCGAACTCCAATATTTGAAGTCATGATAATCAACGTATTTTTGAAATCTACTTTTCGTCCAAGTCCGTCCGTTAATTGTCCGTCATCCAATACTTGTAATAAGATATTGAATACATCTGGATGCGCTTTTTCAATCTCATCTAATAATACGACTGAATAAGGTTTTCTACGTACACGCTCCGTCAATTGTCCACCTTCTTCATAACCCACATATCCTGGAGGCGCTCCAATTAATCGACTTACAGAGAATTTCTCCATATACTCACTCATATCAATTCGAATGAGGGTATCTTCAGAGTCAAACATATATCGAGCAAGCACTTTGGCTAATTCGGTTTTACCAACTCCTGTAGGACCTAAGAAAATGAAGGAACCAATAGGTTTGCTAGGATCTTTTAATCCTACCCGATTTCGTTGAATAGCTTTAGTGATTTTTTCAACAGGTGTTTCCTGTCCAATAACCATCTTTTTCAAATCGTCTGCCATGTTCAATAATCGCTTGCTTTCGCTTTGAGCTACTCGTTTAACAGGAATGCCTGTCATCATGGCGACTACTTCTGCAATATCTTCTTCGTCTACAGGATAACGCGTAGTTTTCGATTCTTCTTCCCACTGTACTTTAGCATATTCTAATTTACGGGAAAGCTTTGATTCGTCATCACGAAGATCCGCAGCCTTTTCATATTGTTGGTTTTTAACCGCTTCGTTTTTCTTTTCTTTTAACTCTTCTATTTCTGCTTCAAGCTCAACAATATGTTTAGGTACGTGAATGTTTTTAAGGTGCACTCTTGCGCCTACTTCATCCAATACATCAATGGCTTTGTCTGGAAGGAAACGATCAGTAATGTATCGATTACTGAAGGTGACACAAGCTTTAACGGCATCATCAGAGTAAGCTACATTGTGAAATTCTTCATATTTCCCTTTGATGTTATGTAAGATATGTTCTGCTTCTTCTGGTGAAGGCGGATCAATCATTACTTTTTGGAAACGTCGATCTAATGCACCGTCTTTTTCGATATGTTGACGATACTCGTCTAATGTGGAAGCACCAATACATTGCAATTCTCCTCTAGCCAAAGCGGGCTTGAAAATATTAGAAGCATCTAAAGAGCCCGTTGCTCCTCCTGCGCCTACAATGGTATGAATTTCGTCGATAAACAAAATGACATCACGGGTTTTTTCCAGCTCATTCATAATGGCTTTCATCCGCTCTTCAAATTGACCTCGATATTTGGTGCCTGCTACTAAAGCAGCTAAATCAAGCATTACGATTCGTTTACCAAATAAAGCACGAGAAACTTTACGTTGGGTAATTCGTAAGGCTAAGCCTTCTACAATAGCGGTTTTACCCACACCTGGTTCTCCAATTAAAATTGGATTGTTTTTCTTTCTACGACTAAGGATTTGAGAAACGCGTTCGATCTCTGTTTCTCTACCAATAATCGGATCTAATTTATTTTCTTCAGCTAGACGAGTAACATCTCGGCCGAAATTATCAAGTACTGGAGTACGTGATTTGGCATTTCCTTTTCGTTGTGGATTAGAAGAAAACCGTTCTGACTCATCGTCTTCAAATGGTTCTTCTGGATCACGACCTTCTCGCTCAGCAATAAAATCTTGTTCTAATAAATTAAGCTCTTGTTTGAAAATTTCATAATCGACATGGTAGTCAAGTAAAACTTTCGCTGCCAAGCTTTCTTTATTTTTTAGAATAGAAAGCAATAAATGCTCAGTACTAATTTCTTCGCTTCTTAACATACGCGCTTCTAAGAACGTAACTTTAAGTACTTTCTCTGCCGCTTTATTTAATGGTAGATTACCTACATTAAAATTCGTTTGTTTAGCATTAGAAGGTTTAGCTGCATCAAAAATGGATTGTTGTAATTCCTCAGATGCGACGCTAAGTGATTCCAAGACCTTAAGCGCCATGCTGTCCTTCTCTCTGATTATTCCTAAAAGAAGATGCTCCGTACCAATGTAATCATGGCCCAGTCGAAGTGCTTCTTCTCGACTAAAGGAAATAACTTCTTTTACTTTTGATGAAAATCTTTTCATATTTGAATCCCCTTTTCTGTTTAATGGTTTGTAAAAAAATACCGTGTCTTGGGTAATTCGGACACACCAATTTTCTTTAATAAAACGTATTCAACAATGGTTTTGTCCCAACTTTGTGAAATATAAGGACTATTGAATTTAAAAAAAAGTTTTATTTGGCTTTCCGAAGAAAATCCTTATTTTTTTTACTTATTTTTAATGTAAAAGCGCAAAAGAATAAGTCTTTTAAAAGTTTACGCAAATTTTCATTTAAAGTTACGACAAAGATTTTCTTATATTTGAGTGCGTAAAAATAATGCCAAACCTTTTCTTATTTTTTAATAAGTTCAGCAATATTAATACATTTGTAGAGCTGAAATGGTTCATTCACTTAATTTAAAAACTAGCATTAATGAAGTATAGCATAGATAAACAGGAGCGATATTCTGTTTTTAAGCTTGAGGAAGATATTTTAAATTCCGTAATTGCTCCGGATTTAAAAGCACAATTTATCTACTTAAAAAACGAAGGAGCAGCTAATTTGATCTTTGACCTTTCTGACGTAAAATATGTCGATTCGTCTGGACTGAGCGCCATATTGACAGGTAACCGTCTTTGGAAAGATGGTGGAAATTTTATTTTATTAGGTGTAAATCATGATGCGGTAAAAAAACTAATCGAGATTTCAAGGTTAGGATCTATTCTTACGATCATTCCTACGATGGAAGAATCCTTAGATTTTTTAGCGATGAGTGATTTAGAACGAGAACTTAACGATTAAGAATAACTCTTAAAATAAAAAAGGGATCTGTTTCAAACAGATCCCTTTTTTTATGAATTTAAATTGTTTTTTTAAGCTGAAAAAGAAGTGCCACAACCACAAGTATCTGTAGCATTTGGATTGTTGAAGGTAAAGCCTCGGTTGTCTAATCCTTGCACAAAATCAATTTCAATACCCAATAAATACAAGGCATGCGCTTTATTCATTAAGATTTTTATTCCATTACTTTCATAAAGATCATCCTCTTCTTTTTTAGAATCAAAACCTAAAATATAGGAAAATCCAGAACATCCTCCGCCTTTGACTCCAACACGTAAACCATAATCATCAGGTACACCTTTTTCTTCTTTTATTTGTTGAAGTTGTTTGATTGCGCCTTCGGTCAAACTTACTGGAGATTCTAATTTTACTTCTTTCATTATTTATAAACTTACCATGATCAAAAAATGGTGGGTTTGAAATAGAAAACACCACCTTACAAAGATACAAAATTTGAAGCACTCTTGCTTAGGTACTTTCCTATCTATTAATCAAAAAATGTTCCTTTTGTTCAAAAAATGCGTTTTGTTTTTAATAAGTTCTAAGTTTTCTTCTATTTTTTTGAAGGAGACAGACTAAAAATTTTATCTTCGTATTTATAATAATATTACATATGTGGTCAACCATCTTATTAGAAATCGTCAAATTTACTGTTCCTGCTTTTGTTGTATTTTTAACAACCTATTTTATTCTAAAACAAGTGTTGCAAAATGAACAACATGCGCGAATGATGGAATTCAAACGCGAACGTCAACAAGTCGCTTTGCCTTTGCGATTTCAAGCTTACGAACGCCTTTCGCTTTATTGTGAAAGAGCAGACATCCCCAATGTGATTTTGAGGGTTCGAAATGAAGCTATGCAATCTTCAGATTTACACATGGCATTGCTCATTGCTTTGCAAAAGGAATTTGAGCACAACGTCTCTCAGCAAGTTTATGTATCTCCAGAACTTTGGGAGATTGTAAAAATTGCAAAAGATCAAACATTGAATAGCGTGAATATGGTGGCACGTGAAATGGATGAAAATGCGACAGGTTTAGATTTGAGTAAAGCCTTATACGACCATTTACAAACCTTGCCAATGCGTCCACTGCACCAAGCGTTACTTGCTATCAAAAAAGAAGCTAGTCAGTATATGTAATTTCTCTTTTTAAGTTGAGTTCAAATTTGTTGTCCTATGATTGTAAAGCATAAAATAACTGCGCACGTATCATATATATATATGGTGTCTATTTTTTGTTTTTTCCTTAGTGGATGTGCCTCGCATTTTCATTTGGTGAAAACAGATTCGAACAATTATAAAACAGAAGCGGGAGAACAAGAAGCTACGGATATCAAAAATATGATTGCTCCTTATAAAGAGCAATTGGATGCAGAGATGGAAAAAGTTATTGGTCAATTGGGCATGGATATGGTGAAAGAAAAACCAGAATCTACTCTAGGAAATTTTGTAGCTGATCTAGTGCATGAACAATGTGAAAAGTATTATCAAAAAAGCATTGATTTTACGGTAGTAAATTATGGAGGTCTTCGTATCCCATCGATGAAGGCAGGACCGATAACCAGAGGTAAAGTTTTTGAATTGATGCCCTTTGATAATATGATGGTCATCATGGAATTGGATGGAGAATCTATGCAACAATTATTTGGGGTAATGGCAGCGAAGGGCGGATGGCCAATTAGTAAACAAGTACAGTATCAAATTAAAGAAGGAAAGCCAGAAGAAATTAAAATTAATGGGCTGGCCTTTGATCCAAATAAAACATATAAAGTAGCCTTGTCCGATTATCTCGCCAATGGTGGAGACGGTTTATTTTTCCTTAGAGAAAAAAAACAATTTCAATTGGGAAAGCTATTTAGAGATGCGATTTTAGAATATATCGAATCGCAAAAAAATCAATTCCTTTCTTCTAGTAAAGATGGCCGTGTTAGAATCTTCTAACAAAATGCAAAAGAGCCAATAAAATTACTTTTTTTTAGACGTGAAGTATTGCTCTTGTGTAAAGCACACAAGTTGGTTATTTTCAACAACTTATAAAAAAAGCTGTTTTTGTAATTCATTGTAAACCAATAAATTACAATTCGCAATTTGATGATGCTTTCCAATTATTTTTTCTAAAAAAATGACATAGAACTATGAAGATTTGTTAAGTTTTCGTAACTTTAAGTGCCTTTAAAAAAGAATGGTAATATTGGATTTATCTTATCCTCTATCCATTATCATTTTTTCCATGTCGCCAATACTTTCAATAGGGACATTTTGGCTTAAAAATCATAATTTTTTAGAAAATTATCCTAAACAATTAAAGCGGTAAAATGTCCGATCGAAGAACATTTTTAAAGTCGTTGGGACGTTCTGCCTTGGTCTTAGGACTGGGAGGTCTACCGTTAAAAATTTTATCTGCTGCGGATCACAGTGCTTTAGTAAAATTAACGATCTTGCATACCAATGATGTGCATAGTCGAATAGAGCCTTTTCCGATGGATGGTGGAAAAAGACAAGGTTTAGGAGGAGCGGCAAAACGTGCGGCTTTGATCAGGAAAATTCGATCCAATTCGGATCATGTGCTTTTATTAGACGCAGGAGATATTTTTCAAGGAACACCATATTTTAATTTTTTTGGTGGCGAATTGGAATTTAAATTGATGTCTGAAATGGGCTATGATGCGGCTACGATTGGTAACCATGATTTTGACGCAGGCATCGACGGATTACATAAGCAATTATCTCATGCTCGTTTTCCAATGATTAATTGTAATTATGATTTTAGAGATACACTCATGGAAGGAAATGTGCTTCCATATAAGATATTTGAAAAAGGTGGTCTTAAGATTGGAGTTTTAGGAATCGGCATCGAACTCGATGGTTTGGTTCCTCAAAATTTATACGGTAAAACGACGTATCTTGATCCAATCGAAAATGCAAATCGCGTGGCTTTACATTTGAAAAAAGAAGCAGATTGTGATTATGTAATTTGTTTGTCTCATTTAGGTTATAAATATGAAACCGACAAAATTTCAGACCAAGTTTTTGCAAAAGAGAGTCGACATATTGATTTGATTCTTGGAGGTCATACCCACACCTTCATGGATCGTCCAGAAACTGCAAAAAATGCAGATGGAAAACCCGTGCTGATTAATCAAGCCGGTTGGGCAGGAATCATGTTGGGACAATTAGATGTTTATTTTGAACGTAACAAAAAAACACATTGCTCTTTTTGTGAAAATATTACGATACAATAATGTATTTGATTTTACGTATTAAATAAGATTACTCACACCAATCTTTTTTATTTCAAAAAAAATAGTTTGCTAGTTTCTTCATTCTAGTATTTCTATTTAAAAGGCTAGGATTTTTTAATCCACTAAAGATGAAGAAATAATGCTTCGAACCTTACCCAGAATTAGAAGTTTTAATTAACCCTTAAATGCTGGAGGACGCTAATGAATTTTAATCATGATACTGTATGGAAAAAATGTCTAAATACAATACAACAAAATGTAAATGCGCAAAGTTATAAAACGTGGTTTGAACCTGTTAAACCCGTTAAACTAGCTGAACAAGTATTGACCATTCAAGTGCCTAATAAGTTCTTTTATGAATGGTTGGAAGAACATTATGTTAATTTATTGAAAAAGGCGATTCGTCAAGAGCTAGGTGATCAAGCTCGTTTGGAATACCAAATTTTGATTGCCAAACAATCAGACGAAGAAACGAAAAGATCGGAAACGAAAGCACCACCTAAAATGGTGTCAAGTGATCAAATAAAAAATCCCTTTGTTATTCCTGGAATTAAAAAATTGAAGATTGACTCTCAACTCAATCCTCAATATCTTTTCCAAAATTTCATTGAAGGAGATTGTAATCGTTTAGGACGATCCGCAGGTTTGGCGGTAGCTAAAAAACCTGGTGGAACAGCATTCAACCCATTATTTATTTTTGGAAAAGTAGGTTTAGGGAAAACACACTTAGCACATGCTATTGGTAATGATGCACGTGTGCGAAATCCTGACCTTGCTGTATTATATGTACCCGCAGAAAAATTTACCAATCAATTTATTGATTCCTTAAAAAATAACGCAGTTAATGATTTCGTGAATTTTTATCAAATGATCGACGTCTTAATTGTAGATGATATCCAATTCTTGGCTAACAAGCAAAAGACCCAAGATATTTTCTTCCATATTTTCAACCAACTTCATCAAGGTGGAAAGCAGTTGATCTTAACTTCTGATCGCCCTCCAAAAGATTTAGATGGTATGGAAGAACGATTAATCTCTCGTTTTAAATGGGGATTATCTGCAGATCTTCAAGCACCAGATCTTGAAACACGAATGGCCATTGTAGGCACTCGAATGGATCGAGAAGGTGTGGCACTTCCTCCAGAAGTGATCGAGTTCATTTCTTATAATATCAAAAACAATATTCGGGAATTGGAAGGGGTGTTGATTTCTTTAGTCGCCCAATCTTCCCTAAACCGTAGAGAAATTGATATTGACTTAGCAAAAGATGTGATTAAAAACTTTGTGTCAGAAATCACGAAAGAAGTTACTGTAGGTTTGATTCAAGAAATGGTTGCCGATCATTATGAACTCACCGTAGAAAAATTACAAGGAAAAACGAGAAAGCGGTCTATCGTAATCGCCCGACAATTATCTATGTATCTAGCTAAAAACCTAACCAATAAATCTTTAAAATCTATTGGAGATAATTTTGGTGGCCGAGATCATAGTACTGTAATCTATTCATGTAAAGCCGTACGCGATTTAATGGACACAGATACTATTTTTAAGAGTTCAGTACAAGAAATCGAAAAGAAAATACGAATGTCGGTGCATGACTAAATGATTTTCAATTCTTTGGAACTTTTTATAAAAAAAATGAATTAATCTACTTGTCAACGGACAAGATTTATTTTTAAAAAAAATCGCTTTAGCACTTGCGATTTGTCAAAGTTAGTTTTATCTTTGGCGTCCGACTCGGTGAGGTGGGTGAGTGGCTGAAACCACCGGTTTGCTAAATCGACGTACCTTGAA
>JAHDCJ010000061.1 GCA_020629935.1 Saprospiraceae bacterium
AGTAGTTAAAATAAAAAAGCCTTTACACGAATCTTTTAGAGATTTAGTAAAGGCTTTTCTATTGTGTATAATGGATATATTTATCTTCTTCGATGTCCTCCGCCGTTCTTTTTTCTATTCGCAAAAAACTCTTGTTTTCTTCTTTGCTTTTCTTTGTTCCATTCTTTCTTTTCTGCTGCAGTCATTGGTTTCTCCGTTTGAGGAAAAGGATGATCTTTAATGACTTTGATTTTCTTTTTGATCAATTTTTCAATATCACGAACAAATTCATTTTCTTCTGGTTCACTAATTGAAATAGCTATTCCAGTTTCTCCTGCTCTTCCTGATCGACCGATTCGATGGACATAGGTTTCGGGGAGATTAGGAACATCATAATTGATAACAAATTTTAATTTCTGTATATCAATTCCTCTGGCTGCAATATCGGTGGCAACTAGAATCCGCAACTTCCCATCTTTAAAATCACCTAGTACTTTTTGTCGGTGATTTTGCCGTTTATCTCCATGAATAGCTGCTGCACGAATATTCGATTTTTTTAAATCGCGTACAATACGATCCGCGCCATGTTTGGTTCTAGAAAATAAAAGGACTTGGCGTATGTCATAATCCTCTAGAATATGAATAAGTAAATTCTTTTTACTTTTTTTATTCGTATAAAATAAATGCTGTTCTACTGTTTCTGCTGTGGAAGAAACTCTAGCCACTTCCACCTTAATCGGATTATTTAAAATCTTATTTGATAATTCAATAATATTCTTTGGCATCGTGGCAGAGAAAAATAAAGACTGCTTTTCTTCAGGCAATAATTTCAACAATTTTTTAATGTCATGAATGAAACCCATATCCAACATTCGGTCGGCTTCATCCAACACAAAAAGCTTAATATTATCCAAACTGATATACCCTTGAGAAATCAAATCTAGTAATCGACCAGGCGTAGCAACTAAAATATGCACACCTCTACGCAGTTTTTCTACTTGTGCATGTTGCTTTACACCACCAAAAATAACGGTATGTTTAATAAAGGTGTGTTTGGAGTACATTTCGATGTTTTCTCCAATTTGAATAGCCAACTCACGTGTAGGAGTGAGGATCAAAGACCGCATTACCGGCTTGCCTTTACTTCTGCCTTCTTTCTTATGTATTAACTGTATTATTGGAATTGCGAAAGCTGCTGTTTTACCTGTTCCTGTTTGGGCACAACCCAAGACATCTTTGCGCTTTAATATTAAAGGTATAGCTTTCTTTTGTATTTCGGTAGGACGTACATAGTTTACCGCTTTTAATCCCTTTAAAATGGGATCGATAAGATTCAAATCTTCAAATAGCATAAAATTTATTTTCATCGGCCAATTTACAAACCTTGTAATCTGGCCATTATATTAAGCCACAAAGGTAACTTATAATATCTTAAACTTAGTTTTATTAATAAATTATATTGAGATTAAAAAAAACTTTGATTGCAACCTTCTGAATAGTAGGTTTTTATATATTTTGTAACGAAAAATGAGTGCATTGAACGAAAAAATAATTGTTATAACGAAAATTTCGTTGTACATTTGTGTTGACCAACAAATCTATACCTAAAATGGATTCGCAATGAAACAATACTTGAATAAAAACGAAGAACAGGTGCTCCATATTTTATGGAATCTCAAAAAAGCATTCTTGAAAGAAATTATGGAAGAGTTAGATGCTCCTAGACCACCTGTAACCACCGTAGCTTCTCTTATTAAAAAAATGGAAAAGAGGGGATTAGTTGGTCATAAAACATTTGGAAAGACCCATCAATATTTTCCTATTCTTGCCCAATCTGATTATAAACAATCTGAATTGAAGAGTTTAGTTCAAAATTATTTTGGGGGCTCACCAGCTGCCTTAGTTTCTTTTTTTATGAAAGAAGAAAAAATGGATATAAGTGAATTAGAAAACATTTTTAACCAAATAAAAGAGAACGAAGATGACGCATAATCTATTGTTTTATTTGATGGAAACGAGTGCCTATTTTATTCTTTGTTATGCAATTTATTGGCTATTCCTAAAGCGAGAAACTGCCTTCCATTGGAATCGATTTTTCCTTTTATTTGGATCTTTGTTTTGCTTGGTTGTGCCATTTATAGAATGGCCTTTAACAAAGACAACGGTATTACACGAAATGGTCATTACGATAGGAGCTGCTGTGCCTATTAGTCCAGAAATGGTAAGTCCAACATTAGAAGAAAGTACATGGAGTATGTATACAATTTTCCTCTGGATTTATTTGATTGGATGTGTGCTTGTATTTGCCAAGATTCTACTAGATCTAATTCGTATTGCTCGTCTTTTAATGGTGGGGGATCGAAAAGATAAAGGTGATTATAGACTCGTATTAGTACAAGATAAAATTCCTGTTTTCTCCTTTTTTAATTATGTCTTTTATAGCAAACAGGCTACCTACACGAATGAAGAAAAAGAACAAATTTTGTGGCATGAACGCGCGCATGTCCAAGAATTTCATTCTTTAGATATTTTACTGATGAGTGTAATCTCTATCTTTTTTTGGTTTAATCCAGTGATTTATTTAATCCGAAAAAAGATGAGACAAACGCATGAATTTATTGCGGATTCTTTTGCCGTAGAGCAAGGAAAATCAAAAGTTGCTTATGCAGGTTTGTTGGTCCAAACTGCACAACATGCTCAATTAAATTTGGATGTGGTGCATACTTTTAATTACGCATTAACTAAAAAAAGATTACTCATGATAAATACTATAAAGAAACCATTACATCCATTACGTGCTTTTGCAAGTGTATGTTTACCTATGATTTTATTTCTGTTTTTTATTTCCAATGGTTTATTAATGGCTCAAGAATTAGAAACGATTAATCCGGATGAAGTGAAGAAAGGACAAATATATTTAGCTTATGATTCGGATAATGAATTTACGGTTCGACCAGATGGTACGCGGTATACAAAAGAAGAAGCAATTGAAAATGTAATACGAATAAATTCTAAAGATGGGAAAAAGGTTACTAAAGATCAAGTTCACTTAGTAAGTAAGGCCGATTTATTTAGAAATGTACGAAGTGCAAATACTTCGAATCCTTCTGCCTTACCCGCAAAAAAAGCAGATTACCGTTTAATTTTAGTCAATACTAAAGATAACAGTTATCAAGAAATGTTTCCTACGTTTATACTGATGGACAACAACAGAAAAAAAGTAAAAGTAATGAAGGCTTCTATTCGTATACAAAAAATGGTAGATGCGAAGACCAAATCATACGAGACCAGAACCTATGCTTTGAAAGGAAACTTAATTGATGAAGCCACGCTTAAAGAAATTAAATCTTTAAAATCTTCAGGTGATTCCTTTCACTTTTTTGACGTTACATTTATGAAGGATAACAAAGAATTTATAATCAAAGAAGAATTTTCGTTTACTATTGATTAATAATTTTAATAGAAAAAGGAGCCTACTTTCTGGTGGGCTCCTTTTGTTTTTTTTCTTGTTATTTTAACTTTTGTATTAGATCATTTAATACCTCTTTAACTTCTTTTGGGAGGTTTTCTTCCTCATCCACCCAAGTGTGCCATTCTCCGAAATAATCCATCCCTAAGTAGACGGCAGATTCAATAAAAGGCATAGAAAATCCTTTTGTTTTTTCTGGTCCAGAAGAACAACAAAGTAGACCTAATTTTTTCCCACGGAGTTGACGACCAAGGGGTTTTTCCCATTTTAAAAGATCAGACAGTCGATCAAAGAAAGTTTTTAATTGAGCACTCATGCTATACCAATATTCTGGTGTAGCAAATAAGAGCAAATCATGATTTTCTATTATTTCTTTACATAATGGAATAAAGTCATCTGCTTTATTTTTATTGTCATAATCAAAATGTCCAATGGTATAATCATTTAAATCAAAAAGTTGAACATTGGAATGATCTTGAATGTATTGTACCATTTTTCGAGTATTCCCATCACTTCTCGAACTTCCCAATATAATCGCAGTTTTCAAATTTATTTTTTTAGATTAAAAAGAAATGGAAGTTACCATTTTATAAGTTGTTTATTGATTATTTGATCCGAAAAATAAAAACGTAGCGTGTATATTCCATTCGATAACATGGAAATATTTAATTGGTTTCCTTGTGCAATAATGTCTATCTCTTTGCCATCTATTCCAATTGCCTTAATGGCTTTTAAGCGATGAAGAGGGAAATTATGTTCGATCATATGATGACTAGGATTGGGAAAAATTTTCCATTGATTTTCATTGGTAGATTCTTCTATGCTACTAGTGGATTCGGTCCAGTACTGTAGATGCAATGCTCTAAATTCAAAACCAGGATTGGTCAAAATGGTTGTGTTTTGTACCATACTGCCATTAGCTAAATTGACTTCGTGCAGGGTAGGGACGTTTTGTGGAAAAGAATAATTTAAACCATAAAATTTCTCATGATAAGGATCAATGGTATAACTGTAAAGAGCCTGACCATTATGAATGACATAACTCTTTCCAATATTAGTTACTTCTCCATTTGTCAAATTTAATTGCGCAACTCTTCCTTTTTGAATAGTGCCTGAAGATAGCCAATTGATCACATAAATTTCTCCGTTTAAATAATTAAACACCGCATATCTCAATCCATGATCTTCTTCATTGTTGATAGATTGCCAACTGGTAATTTCTCCTGTGCTTAAACTAATCCCTACATAATTCTGTACGGTTTTATCTGCATTATACACGAAGCCACAATATTCGTTTGTATTATAATTTATGAAATCGCTAGTTAGTGTAGTCTTCCATGAAAAAAGTGCATTATCTGAAATTAAGTCATAGCTTCCTGTCAAGGGATTGACTCGACAAAGTTGACCATTGGGAAACGCCACGGTTTTCCAATAAATACCATACAAGGTTTTATTTTGTCGATTATACCGAAGTGTTTTTATATAATATTCTTCAGGAAGATCAAGGATGACATCATTTGTTTTTTCTCCTGTGTTAGAATTTAAAGTGATTAAATGATAATTTCCTTGCGTATAATTAATAAAATAAAATTCATCATCTTCTTGATTAAATGCATAGGTTTGTACATTCTCGTTGGGATAAGTAATATAATCTTCTGAATAATTTGTAATAGCTTGACTCGCTTTATCCAACTCTGCGTACGTTCCTGCATAAGGCGTTTGCACATTCCAATTAAACCCAAACAAGTTGGTCTGAATTTCTTGTGCGACGAGCAGTGTAGGAACAAAAAAAATAAAGAAATAAAAAATGATCGTTCTCATAAGATTTCTATTAGTGAAAAATATACATGTCTTTAAAAAAGACGGTCTATTGTTGGAAAAGGGTTGGGTAAACCATCAATTTTATCGACATTTCCTTATAATGTTTCGATCACACTATAAGATGTCATTATTTTTCAGCCAAATCTAATCAATCTCAAATATCACCTCTAATGAATAACCTAAACTGATCGGTTTAAATCCAGAGCCTTCGGAGGTGTTATTTTCAAAAGAATAAGCACTCCCGTTTTGTTGTGGGCGAATATTTATTTCTCTTATAGAACGTATTTCTCCAAGCTTACGTCCAGTACCTTTCAATATTTGTTCGGCTTTTGCCTTTGCATTGACTAAAGCTTCTTGATGGCTCTGTACTTCATACTTTTCTTTTTCGGTATGTCGATAGGCGGAAATATTTACAGAGGTAATCAAATCATTTTCAAACAATCCATCGCTTTCTAATTGACGCACTAAATTGATGTATTCATCACTGGTCGCAATACAAATGCTCAAGGTTTTATTTATTCTTCTTTTATAATAAATTCGATTGATATAAGGACGAATAATGCGAGCACCAGAAACCGTAATTTTATCTTTTTTAATACCCGCTTTTTCTAATGTAGCGCGTACTCTTTTTTCAATAACTTCAATGCTGACTTTTTGATTAGCGCTTTCCTCTTTGTCATTAAAATATTCTTGAAAACTTAAACTAATAATGATTTCATTGGGAGATAAATTTAAATCAGATTTTCCAGTGACTAATATGGTGTTTTGATCTAGTTTAAAAACTTCTTGTGCCGAAACTAAAGAATAAGAGACGCAGAAAAAAAGTAAAAATATGCTTTTGTTTATCATTTTTTGTTGCTTAAGATTTAATGAATTTTTTACTAACTATTTGATCTTGATAATGAAGTTGAATTAGATAAACGCCTTTAGGTAACTGCTCAATATCGATTTGATTTGATGGTGTATACGTAGTAATCAATTGTCCATGAATAGTATATATTTCCATTTGTGTCAAATTCTCTAAAGGAAAATTGTGTTGTAAAAGAAGAGAGCTCGGATTTGGAAAAATCTTATATCTAGCATCATTGGCTAAAGGGCTATTTGTAGCATTAGTTTG
Source organism: Saprospiraceae bacterium (assembly GCA_020629935.1). Taxonomy (GTDB): domain Bacteria; phylum Bacteroidota; class Bacteroidia; order Chitinophagales; family Saprospiraceae; genus JAHDCJ01. Next base: position 6,387 of record JAHDCJ010000061.1, read on the forward strand.
TTCTATGGTTCGCTTTAAAATTAAACCATCCCCACCTACAATAATACAATTGGGTCCATTACAAGTCACACTGTTTAAAATAGGATTATCAACTGTAGTATATAAATCCCAAAGCCCATTTTTTAATGTCTTAATTACTCCATAAGTGTTTGCGGAAGCAGTGGCAATGGCAAAACCTAAACTATCACTTTCAATCCAAATATCATTGAAAGTAGGATAAGCGAATGTAGGATTGTTATTATTCATTTCCCAAGTGTTACCCGCATCAGAAGATCTAAGAATTTCCCAAGGTTCTGAAGTGGTTAGATATATAATACTGTCGGAAACTAGATGAATCGAAAGTAGAGATAGTTCGGTATCAAATTCTATCGTTTCCCAAGTGTATCCATAGTCTACACTCTTTAATAAAAGGCCACAATCCGTGACCATATAACCTAATTCATCATAAAAGTCAATGTCATTAATCACGGGTCCAAAACAATCAAAATCGCCAAGCCAGTCGGAAATATTCCAAAACGAGTTCCAACCATTTTCGCCGTATTTGGTCAAATAATAACCGCCAAAAGGACCTGTTCCTACAATTAAACCTGAGGTATCATTTTCAAAATGAATAATAGGGGATTCATAGGCATTATTAACAGCTTCTTCTTCTACTTCCCAAGCCCAACCTCCATTGGTAGTATGCAACACATGACCCGAAAAATTAAAAGCAATCCGGCCTTCTAGTTCGTTGATAAATTCTACAGTTACAATGTCAAAATAGTAGTTCCAATCAAAAATAGGGAAGGTGTCAGGAATGATGATTTGATTCCATGTTTCTCCACCATCTACCGTTTTCAAAAAGGTCATGGAATCACCTACTGCGTATCCAACCTGAGGACTAGGAAAATCCACTTTGTTTAAATCATATGTGGTGTTGGAGATTTTGGGTGTCCAATCTTGTCCAAACATGGAAACAGAACTTAAAGTCATTAAAAGAATTAGAAAAGTTTTCATATGTTTTTTATTTCTAAATTACTACTTTATCTAATCACTCACTTAGGAATTTGCGACACTTATTTATGAATTTGCTCCAAGGAGTATTTGAGTTGACTTGGTGTTTCTCCTGTTTTCTTTTTTACAAAAGCGGTAAAACTAGCAGGACTATCGAAATGCAGATCGTAGGCCATTTCTTTTATGGATAATTGTTCAAATGCCATCTTTCTTTTGATTTCTAAAATTAAGCGATCATGAATAATAGTTAATGCCGTTTTCCCTTTATGCTTTTTGCTTAAATGATTTATTTTTTTCGAAGAAATATTCATCTTCTTTATATAAAAATCAACCTTCTTTTCTTCTCTAAAATGTTGCTCTATTAAATGAAGAAACTGACTTAATTCATCTTCTTGATTATAAGTGGGAAGATGAATCTGATCATACAGCTTAAGAAAAAATATCTTTAAATAATTAATACCAATTTCTCTTTTACTTGAAGAAACGCTTTTTGAATTTTGTTCAATATCTAAGACCAATTTTACAAATTCTTTAAATGATGGAGCTTCTATTACAAAAGATTTTACTGCTTGATTTTGCAATGGTAATAGATGAAGTGAATAAGCAAAGTCGGCTTCAAATTGCAAAACAAAACCATTAGCTTCAGGTGCCCGTTTCATTAAATGTACTTGATCTGGAAATACAATATATATGGAATGATCTCGAATAGGGATCAACTCAAAATCTATAATTTGTTCACCTCCGCCAGTTTGAAATAAGAAGACTTCAAAATAATTATGCCGATGTAGATTTTTAAAATTATATGGATTAGGATGGTCAATGCGTTCTACATTAATCCCAATCAAATGATCCTTTAAATGGTGTGTAGGTATTTTATTCATCCTAAAAAATTAAACAAAACTTAGTACTTAAGATAAATCAAATTTCTAAGATTAGTTTATTTTTTGAAAACTTTAACACCTCCGATTTCGACCAAAGCATAGGTTTGTATTCGCCATTTAACCACAATTCCAATTGATCTGAATAATGTGGATCAGAATAATTCATAGATTGCCCAGGAGGCATACAAGTATAGGAAGCGTCAAAATCATTCATCTTTATAATCTGTCTATACGAAGGCCCAATAATCTTTCCTTCATAGGGTTTATCAGGAATGAATCCCATTTGACAAAGCGTATCTGTATCGCCAATAACAGGTATCTTTCCCAAATTAAAAATCGGTGCAGTAATCGGTTGTTCACCTAAAATATGCGTAAGATGAAGTTTATGTAATTCACCCCATTTCCAAGTATCTATATTTTCTCCAAATTTATTTCTTAAAAAACGAACAGCTTCTTCAATCGCATTGAGCAAAATAATTGCAGTACCACCTGCTTCTTTATTCCACCATGAATCTGGATTGTCTAAAATACGAAATAGAGTTACCGTATCGTGGCCATAAAATTCACTCAAGGGAATGGCAAACTCATTCGGACTTCCACCAACAAAACGCTCCATACCCAATTGATCTAATTTAGATTTGATGACAAGTTCAATCATCGATCTTTTGACCACTTGATAAATACTTCCTCCTGTAGTTTCTAAGGTTAGATAACCATCCCAATTTAATAAAACGTCAATGGCTTTATTGACTAATGCATCCGTACTTTTAATCTCTTTATAGCGCTTGCTCATTTCCAAACCAGGAAGACAAAGTACATCTAAATGAAACTTTTTAAAATCATCAACAGACATCTTTTCTTTTTCATTGAAAAGCATTTCGATTCGTTTTCTACGATAGCCATTCATGAAAAGATTACCTAAATTATAAGGGTAATTATCATCTACAATTTTATTATTGCAAGTCGCCAAATATCCTTTGGGTGGATTAAAGGCATGAGGCATTTCTTCAAAGGGTACCATTTGATCCCAATCATAGATTCCCGACTTTCCTTCTTTAGGATAAAAACCTAAATCATTGGGTGTTCTATTGGGGACTTGCCCCGTCGCCCAATATCCAATATTTCCTTTGGTATCACTATAAACAATACTTAGTGCAGGCGATTTTATCAAACGAAGTGCGTTAACAAAATCATCCCAATCCTTTGCTTTATTTAATTGATAAAAACCAAGAATTTCTTTTCCAGGTTGCAAAGGAACCGATTGTAAACTGAGTTTTTTATTTGGAAAATTTAATACATCAGAAATGATTGGCCCATGATGGGTCACATAAATTTTTTCGACATGTGCTTCTTTTTGGCCTTTTACGTGAATCACTTCTTCAATGATGGTTGTATCTCGCAAACCTTCTTTAAAATGGTATTGCTTCATAGAAGCATCTGTAAATTCTTCTATAAAAGTATCGGCTAAATCCAAAAAGGCTAGGGTAGCGCCCCAAGCAATATGTTGATTATGTCCAATTAAGGTCATCGGCAATCCAGGGACAGAAACACCGGTCACTTCAAAGTCAGGGCAAACCAAATGGTTTTCAATCCAAATCGCAGGCAAGCCAATAGGTAAATGCGGATCATTACATAAATAAGCCGATTGATCTTCCATTCGATTTGGAGCAACGCACCAATTATTACTTCCGCCTGTAGGCCTTAAATGTGGTCCTTTAAAGACATTAAGTTTGCCATCATGACTATAAGTATAAGTTTCAATTCCATTGGGCAAAACCAGAGGATTATTTTTGGGAGGATGAATATCGAGTTCTGCTGCTCGATCAATGCCTACGATATCTGCAATACGCAATTTTTCCATTTCTGCAAGCCAACCATAAGACATCATAAAGTTCATGAAACGAGCTAAGGTAATCACATCCAAAGCCGTCCATTTATTTGATTGAATTTTTAAAAGTTTAAAACCTGTTGGCAAGTTTTTCCCACATTGGTCTACATACGCATTAATTCCTTTTGCATACGCTTGAATGATAGGGAAACTATCTTTTTCTTGCATTAACAATTTTTCATCTTCAATCGCTGTTCTTCTAAAACCAAAAGTTCGAGTAATTCGATCCGTTTCCAACATGTCTTTACCAATCGCTTCACTCGCACGACCACAAGCCGCACGCAAAGTAAGTTCCATTTGAAACAGACGTTCTTGTGCATGAAAAAATCCTTGCGCAAAGAGCAGATCTTCTTGATTATTCGCATAAATATGCGCTACTCCCCATTGATCTCTAATTATTTCGACCTTATTTTTCAAGCCTTTTATCTTAAGACTTCCCGATTTTTGAGAAATACTTTTTTTGCTTAAACTATCCGTATAAAGCTTTAAAAGCGGACTCATCATCTTTTGAAACATTGACATAATTTGGTTTTATTTTGTATTGGGTAGTAAAGTACGAACTCCACCTCATTTTTGAACTACATCTAGATATAAAAAACAATTTGAAGGCATTTATTGTTTACTTTTTCTAAAAATGACAACGAAAAGAGATTGGCATTTTTTTTACCGATCAAAAAGCGTTAATTTTGTGGAAAATTTAAACTAATCAACAAATTTCAATTATGAAAACAGTATATATTGTCTCTGTTGCTCGTACGCCCATTGGGAATTTAGGTGGAAGTTTAGCTTCTATGTCTGTAGTAGATTTGGGTAAAATTGCCGTTTCTGCTGCAATTAACCGAGCCGGAATCGAAGCCAACCAAGTTAATGAAGTGATTTTAGGAAATGTATTGACGGCGAATGTAGGTCAAGCACCTGCAAAACAAGTGGCTTTAGCTGCGGGTATTCCAAATACCGTACCTTGTACTACGATAAATAAAGTATGTTCTTCTGGAATGAAAGCGATTATGATGGCTGTTCAATCAATTGCCTTAGGTGATAATGACGTGATGGTTGCGGGTGGAATGGAATCAATGAGTCAAGTGCCGCATTATTTACCTAAAGGAAGAACAGGTATCCGATATGGTAACTCTACGATTCTAGATGGTATTGTACGTGATGGGCTACAAGATCCATATGATGGGTCTATGATGGGAAGTTGTGGTGAAGTTTGTGCTTCTGGAAAAAATATTTCTAGAGAAGCGCAAGATGCTTATGCTTTCGAATCGTATGTAAGAGCCAGAAAAGCTTATGCTGAAGGATGGTTTAATGACGAAATCGTAGCGGTAGAAGTTCCTCAACGAAAAGGAGATCCTATTGTAGTAAATCAAGATGATGAAGTGGGCAATAAGCGAATTAGTTCTTTAGAAGGAATGGCTAAATTACGACCAGCTTTCGCAAAAGATGGGACGATTACAGCAGCTAATGCATCAAAAATTAATGATGGCGCTGCGGCTTTAGTCTTAATGAGTGAAGACAAAGTAAAAGAATTAGGAGTTAAGCCTTTAGCTAAGATTGTAAGTTATGCAGATGCTTCACAAGAGCCGGTATGGTTTACTACTACACCTACTTTAGCTATGAATAAAGCATTAGACAAAGCGGGAATGACAAAAGATCAAATGGATGCTTTTGAAATCAATGAAGCTTTTTCTGTGGTTTCTTTAGCCAACATTCAGGATATGGGAATTGATCATGCCAAGACCAATGTTTTTGGTGGCGCTGTAGCTATGGGACACCCGATTGGTTGTTCTGGTGCAAGAATCGTAATTACCTTACTTTCTGTATTAAATCAACAAGAAGGTAAAATGGGATTAGCTGGGATTTGTAATGGCGGCGGTGGTGCTTCAGCCATGTTAATAGAGCGAGTTTAAACATTAGACTATACAAATAAATTGAAGAGGCTTTGATTCATTTCAAAGCCTTTTTTTTATGTTGAACGTTGCAAAAAAACAAATAAAGCGATTTTCAAATGAATGAAAACCGCTTTTTGTTAAGGATAAATTACCCGAAAGTAATATCTTGATATTCAATTTATTGCAACTAAGTTAATACGAATTTATGAAACTTTTTTTGAAAATACTAAAGGGAGGTTTTTTCTTCCTCCTTTCTGTCTATATTCTACTTTGGATTCTTCCGTTTTTACTTCCTGTGTATCCAGATGATTATGAAGCTGTCCCTTTTGAAAATAGCCAACAATATACGGTGCGCGAAGTCAGGCTACATTCTAGATATTGGCAGTCAAAAGGAGATAGCAGTTTGGGCAAAATTTTATTCGTTCATGGATTTAGCGGTTCTACTTTTTCTTGGAGAAAAAATATAGAAAGCTTTGTAGATGCAGGATATGACATTTTAGCCATAGATCTTTCTCCTTTTGGTTATAGTGAACGAAATGAGGCAATCAATCATTCGAGTTCTGCTCGTGCTTTACGTGCTTGGGCATTAATTGATACCTATAAATTGGAAGGAAATTGGACTTTAATTGGACATTCTATGGGGGGATCAGTGATTGGAGCGATGGCCGCATTGAAACCTGACAGAGTGAATCATTTGGTTTATGTAGATGGCTTTTCTAGTGATGGTATTATTCAAGACATGCCTTTTAAATATAAATTACTTAAGCGATTATTGCCTTGGGAAAGATTAGGAGAGGTTGCAGGATATTACATGATGTATACCCCTGAAAAAATAGAAGAATTGCTTTCTGGAGCCTACGGAGTAAAACCAGATGAAGAAGCGGTAAGTGGTTATTTAGCTCCATTAAAACAAGCGAAAACTGCAAGTGGTATTATTCAGATGGCTTTTAATTCTAAAGAAGAAAGCGCATATGAAGTCAATGACTTTAAAGGAAAGAGCTTAATAATTTGGGGAGAAAAGGATCAATGGGTATCGGCTAAGGTAGGAGAGAAGTTGGAAAAACGCTTAACGAATGCAGAATTGGTTTATATAAAAGATGCAGGACATTGTCCGATGGAAACACATCCAGAAGCCTTTAATACATTGGTGTTGAATTTTCTTAAGGATGCAAACTAATTAAAATACGCTATTAATTTAAAGACATTTTAGGAACAACCCATTCAGAAGCGAGATTGTGAAATAGTAGGGGAGTAATTTCATATTTCATATAGGGAAAAAGAGGAAATCCAGTAATGATTTGTTCTACTTCAGAAATCGTTTTTGCATTAAAAATAGCCCACAATTTACTTTGATCTCTTGATAAGGAATAGCTGGTCAAATTGCCTTCAGACAGTAATTGATTGGCATAGATTCTATTCTTAGGAACTAGACTAATAAATTGTTCTGAAAGTGTTTCTGGCAATAAAAAAACTACCATAAAATAGGATTGATCCATAAGCTTTTCCTTTTAGTAAGTAACTTTGATAAAGCAACTTACTAAATAAAATTTATAATTAAAAGCCTTTAATTATAAATTGATAATTTTAACTATTTTTTAGTCTATTGGATTATAAAAAGGCTTATTTTTTGTTAATATATAGCCTCCAATGTATTGTGGGAATGTTTGATATGTATATCCATTTAATTTGCCTGATTGTACCGCATGACCTAATTCGGTCAATTGATATTTTTCTTCTTTTTTCGTAATAAGATGAGGATGTAGTCCATGAATTAGTTGAAGCATTTGTACGTCACCAAAACCATAAGTCCTATCTGTTTTTAAGAGAGCAATGATTAACTCTTTTTCACTCTTTTGTCCCTCCTTAAGATCGTTTAATATCCATTGCTGCAATTGATTTATTCCTGAGGTAATATTTGGGAATCTAAAGAAATGAGCCCTTAAAGCATTTGCTGCACAATCTAAATGTTCAAACTGATTTTTGTGATAAAGCTCAACAAGTAAGTTCGGATCATTTTGTGCATAAGTATGCCAAATCAGACTTCCAATTTTTAGATCTTTTTCGGTAAGTTGTTGCTTGTCTTTATAAAGACTTAATAACTGTTTTTCATTTAATTGACCGAGTCCTTTAAAGTCTTTTACTTCATCAAATGATTGAGGACAAATGAGAAAAACATTTGTCTTTGATGCATTTATTTTTTCTTGAATTTGATATAAAACAAACCATAAATTGACTTGACAAAATAAATCATATTCAAACCAAAGTACAATTTCATCAAAGGAAGAAACGGTGTGGAGTTTTTCAATTTCTGGTTGTACTTTTTGTAAGTAAAAACTATCTGCGGGATCTTTCTTATCGGGTTCTAAATATTTTTTTCGATCAATAAAAAAAGAAGAAGCATCACTATAATTTTGTATGGGGCCTTCACATAATATTTCTCTCCAGACTAATACTTCGCCAGTTAAGCCAGTAGCTTTAAATCCACCTAAGGTGCCATCCCCATTAATGATATGAAGTGTTGCCATTTATAAAATAATGATTGGTTGAGTAATGCTTGATTTTTGATTTGTTAGTTTTAAAAAATAGACGCCTTTCGCTAAATTAGAGACTTCAATTTTTTCTCCACTTTGGATAATTGAAGTTTGTATGGTTCTACCATGCACATCTAAAATCTGAGCATCTACTTGTTGAATTAAATCATTTGACCAACTTAATAAGATGAAATCATTTGCGGGATTTGGAGCTAAAATAAAATCAGTCAATTCAAGTTTTGAGTCTACACTTACTGGTGGGATCATTTCCCAATCTAAACGATAGGTTTTATTGGTTACCGATTGATTAGCCTCCATTCCTCCAGCAATATATTTTATCGTATTGCTCATATTTGCAATTCCTCGTAAATCCATAGGATAGGAATAGAGCGTAGATTTATCATTTTCCAAATTCTCTTTATCTAAAAACAAATTTTGATTGTTGGGAGGCACAGCTCCTGAACCGTTATAAGCAATTCCATTATAATTGTAGGTAACACTTGAACCTCCAATCCAATGTAGATGATCCATGCTCATTGTGGCTGCTGCACGATAAGCATAAGTACTTGAAACCCCTTGAACCGACCAAGAAATTTGAGTTGGATCTGCTGGATCAATTTGACCAATTCGAAGACGATTAGAACGAGGGAAATTACTTCCATCCCTTGCTCCACCAAAATAATAAATGGTGTTTCCATCAATTAATCCAGATGCACCAAAGGCTTTATAATCCGTATTATTAGGTGTCGGTGTTCCCGTTAGCCAAAGGTCTTCGGTGGGGTTGTATATCTGTACATTGGGGACATTATTGGTATTACTCCAACCTGTGATAATATAGATTAAACTATCATTCCAAACTGCTTGAACATGGTCATCAATTGCCACAGGGATATCCATGCCATCACTTAAATAACTATTGGTTTCTACCGCATACCGATGGACTTTGGCAGAAGATATTTCACTACCATTTGGCATTACATGATAACCTCCAATGATGTAAATAATCCCATCATGATAAGAAGCACCCGCAGCAATTTTACCTCCCATTGGATCAGGCAAATCTGCAATAGATTCCCAGATGTCCGTTTGCGTATTATAGCGATAACTCTTTAAATGGATTCCTGAAGACTGTTTAGTAGAATCAATTCCAGCGAATGAATAGACATAAGGAACACCAGAAACAAAACCTTCCGTAAGGGCATTATTGCTAACCCGTACAGGCATTGGACTAACTTCTGTTGGAACAAATAATTGGGCTTTGATTTCAATGGAAAAACCAAAACAGAAACTAAGAAATAGAATAATCAGCAATCTCATAATATTAAATTTTAGGCTAAATTAAAAGGGGAGAGGTTCACCAGAATTTTGTACACAAGCTTCAAATAATTGGTTTAGTTTCGGTAGTAAAAGATGGGATCCTGTAGCTTCAATTTTTCTTCCATCTATTTCTGAAACGGCGGTAAGTTCTCCCATCGTTCCTGTTACGAAAACTTCATCTGCAGTGTAAAATTCTGTTAAAGATAAATTCTTTTCAATTGCTTCGATCTCATTTTCTTTGGCTAATTCTAAAATTAATCCACGGGTAATTCCAGGTAAACAACTATCTGCATGCGGCGTATATAAAATCCCTTTTTTAGTAAGAAAAATATTAACCCCATTGCATTCAGAAGCGTAACCATGCACATCTAACATCAATGCCGCATCAACGCCTGCCACATTGGCTTCAATCTTTGCTAGGATATTATTAATTAAATTATTGTGGTGTATTTTTGAATCAATACATTGTGGACTATTTCTACGAATAGAAGAAGAAATTAATCGAATAGAAGGAGGATAAACAGGAGGTTTCCATTCGGCCAAAACAATTAACGTGGATCCCTTTTGGTTCAATCGAGGATCCATACCAGAAGTGATCTTTTCCCCACGAGTAAGCGTGAGTCGCATATGAACGCCATCACGCATTTTGTTGGCTTCTAAAGTTTGAAAAATGGCCTTAGTTATTGTTTCATTAGAAGGAATATCTTCGAAGGCCATAGCTTTAGCAGAATTTTGCAAACGCTCTAAATGACGGTCAAGACTGAAAATACGTCCGTTGTATACGCGCAAGCCTTCCCATACGGCATCGCCACCTTGAACTACACTGTCAAAAACAGAAACTTTAGCCTCTGATCGGTGTTTGAGTTCGCCATTTATATAGACTAAAAGATCTTTATTGTCTTGGTTGAATTTTTGTAACATGACGTTTTTGTTTATTAAGCGATGATTGATTTTTCATAAAGATAATTATAATAAGGTAAACAAGTTTCTGCTAGTTTTAAATACTTTTTGTCTAATTGTATTTCTTTGGCTTGGTAAGGTTTGAAACCTGTAGATTGATGCACGTTTGCATACCAATGTTTCGCCCAAACGCCATCTTCTTTTCTTGCTTCTGCCTTCCATTTTAGCATAGAAGATTCAAAAGGGATTTGGAAGTGTTTACAGATTTCTTGTAACACTTTTTGTGGATTGATCAAGAGATTTTTAGAATCAACAATAATCGGTTTTTTCCCTTTTTTAATCAATAAATTAAAAAGATCGACTTGCATCTTAATGCCTATATCTTCCATAGAAACATCAGGAATAACTTTCGTGTAAGAGTGAATGATATATTGTGGATTTCGAATAAAAATTAGATGTTCCATTTCCATTAAAAAATCATCAGGAAGATCAATTAAATGATGCGTCATTTGTTTGAAAAATAATACTTCTTTTTCATAAGTACCCAATAAAGTTTCTTGGATTACTTGATCTCCATTAGTAGATTGGCTCTTTAGAATTTCTTCTAAACCAGGGTGGTTTTTTTTTGAATGATGAAGATAATAAGCATAAAGAGGTTCATCAAAAACTTGGCAGTCTGATCGTTGGGCAAATGAGTACATCAAGGCAGTAGAAATATTTCGAGGACTCGACCAAAGGTTAATTCTTTTCGACATCACAAGTAGTTTAAATCAATTGATAAGTAAATTTATCATTTAGCTTTAAATAACAAAAGACGAAATGAAAATTATTCATTTCGCCTTTTGCCTGAATTAGTTTATTGTCAATAAATCTAAGGACGAATAATTTTAGAAGTTTTTCTTTTCCCTTTCGTTTTACTAGCCAATTGAATGGCTTTATAGGCATTGATCACACCTCCTGTTTGACATAGAGAAGAGAAGTTAACTTTATCAGTAGTACCTGGTTTGGTTACACTTAAACTATTTAATGAAACAGCGCTGTCCATGATAATCTCTTTAACTTGTGCTGCAGATAAATCAGGATAATAAGACATAATAAGAGCCGATACTCCTGCTACTACAGGTGAAGCCATACTTGTACCACTATTGGGTTTGTATTTAGATTCAGGAACTGTAGAATTAATATCTACTCCTGGCGCAAAAATATCTACATTATCTTTTGCAAAGTTTGAAAAAGAAGCCGCAGAATTTTCACCTCCTTTCCAATCTAAAGCTCCAATAGTAAGGTAGTTTTTTGCTTTCTTTTTATTTGATTTATTGATCCCATCATTTGGGTAACCTGGTAGTTCATCAATGTTTTCTGATGAGTTTCCAGCGGCATGTACTAAAAGTACATCGTTTTTCATCGCATGTTTAATGGCTGCATCTACTACAGATTCATGAGAAGAATAACTTTTTCCAAAACTCATATTGACTACCCACGCGCCATTGTCTACAGCATATCGAATGGCATTAGCCACATCCTTATCTCTTTCATCACCATTCGGTACTGCACGGATGACCATGATTTTTACGTTCGCAGCAACTCCTTTAATTCCAATATCATTGGTTCGATTGGCTCCAATGATTCCTGCAACGTGCGTGCCGTGTTCGGCTTCAGGACCATATACATCATTATTCCCATATCCAATTTCTAAAGGATTATTATAATTGTCTCCTACAATATCTCTAGGATCAAAATCTGTGTTTAAATGATAATCTAGTGCATCTGAAAAATAACTATTGGCACCTTCCAATTCTTCTTCTACTGCGGCAATAGTTGTTCCTTGGCCAAGAATCATTTTAAGCATTCCCACAGGTTGAGCAAGATCAGGATTTTTACCAGTATCAATAGTTTCTAAGTCCGCAGCTTCGACATCCTCTTTACCCAAATGTTCCCGAATAGAAGACAAGGAGTTGGAAAACATTTGTCCAACCATAGTAAATTGATTTCTTTGTTCTTCTAATTCTCCTTTTTTGCCATTATACTTTTTTTCAAGTTCTTGGTATTTAGCAAAAAGTTTTTTGTCTTTTCCACTTAAACTAGAAGCCGATTTTCCATCAAACAATTTTTTGTATTTAGCATATAAACGCGTTAATTCATAGGTGTCATGTGCTACATGCTTTCCATCTTTTCCTCCAATGAAGTTCCAACCATGGATATCATCGATATAGCCGTTATTATCATCATCAATTCCATTATTAGGAATTTCATCTTCATTTACCCAGATTACATCTTTTAAATCTTCATGTTCGATGTCTATTCCTGAATCAATGACTGCGACTACTACAGTTTCTGAGGTTTTACCTGAGAGTAAAGTATAGGCTTTTTCGGTACTTACCCCTTGAACATTATCCGCATCCGCATCTAAGTTAAACCAGTTTTCTGGGGCTTGAGCAGAAAGTGTGTTTATTCCAAAAAATAAAATGGTGATCACACTCCAAAATTGAAATTTCATGTATTTAAGATTTTTATGAAAAAATGAATATCTAGTTAAAACATTTGATAAATCTGTCTTTATCAAATAATACTATTTTAGGGACGTCAAAAATAGCACTTTATTATGGATAACCACAGCATGTTTCTTAGGTTTTGGATAAAAGTTAGGATTTTTTCTATCAGATTATCTTTTTGTCTTATTTTTTTATAAAATTTGCTGCTAATTACTAAAATAGTAATCCATTTTTTAAATCAAATATTAAAAAAATATGAAACTCTTTGTGTCGGGAATAGGAACAGAAGTAGGAAAAACAGTAGTTTCCTCCATATTAGTAAAGGCGTTATCTGCCGATTATTGGAAACCTGTCCAATCTGGTGATTTGGATTATACTGATACCATGAAAGTGCAGGCTTGGAGCGAAAGCCCAGCGAGTCGTTTTTTCCCTGAAGGATTTCGATTAAACACCCCTGCTTCTCCGCATTATTCCGCAGCCGTTGATGGAATAAAAATTGAATTGGATGATTTTGTATTGCCTGACACCGATAAACCATTGATTGTTGAAGGTGCAGGAGGATTGCATGTTCCACTAAACGATAAACATTTGATCATTGATTTAATGGAAAAATTAATGCTTCCAGTGGTCTTAGTTTCAAGAAACTACCTAGGAAGCATTAATCATACGTTGTTGTCTATAGAGGCTTTAAAATCGAGAAATATTCCCATAGCAGGAATTATCTTTAATGGAAATCCTGTGCCTTCAACAGAGTCTTATATATTGTCTTACAGCCAAGTAAAATATTTGGGTAGAATAGGGGAGGAAGCTGAAATAAATGCGGCTACTATTCATAAATATGCTTTACAAATGGCGACCCAAAAAGATTATTTACTTGGATCTAAAATTTGAGTTTTTTCTCCAAAATATTGTACAAATCGTTGCATTTCATTGGCTAACTCTTGATTGTTTGTCGCTTTAAGATAGGTATCTCCTAATGCTCTTAATGTTTGGTAAAAGAGTCGATCCATTTCCATAACTTGCATCTCTGTTGTCCAAAGGTCAATCTTTAAGGTGTCTCTTGTTTCTTTATCTAAAACCGATAGTAAGAAAGCTTTACATTCTTTAGGTTCTGGACTTATGTTTTTATTATCTGCACTCCAATGAATTTGAACGGGTACTTGATCAGCATCTAATCCAACTACAATTTCTATTTTTGATTCTGTGGCTACTTTAGGATTTTTTATCATAATTTTATTTTACTTAGATGAAATTTTCTTTCTTGTTAAATAATAGATTTAATTTTTATTCGGGTATAATAATTTCAATTGTAGAAGCCCCATAACCGCCCCAAACGCCTAAACCTCCTTCTATATTTGATTCTACTCTTGTAAAAGATGAAAAAGGGCCTTCTGCTGCGGAATTAAATTCTAAGGTACTCCAAAATTGATAATGTGCTTGGTCTAAGGTACACCATTTAACCTGTACAGTATCGCCTTTCCAGAAATAACCATAAGTGTTCAGGTCAATAGGATCGGTTTGTTGTTGTCCTCTTGCGAGTGGAAATTCAAAAGAGGAACCATTGAAAAACTCATCATCAATGACAGAGGTTAATCCAGCGGTTAATGGTTCTGAATTTCTTTGGGTAAAGTATCTATAAAAACTAGTCTCTTCTGCGGGATCGGTAATAAAACATCGTAATTCAACTAAGCTATCATTAATCTCAAAATAACGTAGAGAGTCTAGCGGAATTCGGGTAGGGATTGTAGTCGTGGCACTTAAGGTTTGTCCTTCCGCTTCAATATTTAAAGAATAGGCATTTCCTTCTACACCTAAAGTTGGAGTCAAGCTTTGTTCAATGTAGATACAAAAATTAATTCCAATGGAATCTACGTCACCTAATCCAAGAAAAGCTGCGGCTAAATCTTGTTGGGCTTCATTTAAATCTGCAAAACAAAGCTCTTCAAGTTGGATTGTATTGACTCCATCCGAAATTTCTACTAAAGCATCGTGAACGAACACATCAGATAAAATAGTAGAGTCAATGGTAGAGAAAAAAGGAATCGTTCGAGTTAGTAAAACAAAAGGCGGATTAGCATTTGGACCTGCTTCGATATATCCTTCTACAACAAATTGAGGAGCGTCATTATTTACCTCTGGAATAAATTCGGTTTCGCAGGAGATAAATAAGAAGAATAGTGGACTAAAGGCCAGCATTTTTTGCCACCAAGAAATAAATAAAATCTTTTTCATTTTAAGTGATCAATTAATTCTTTGACAATTGCATTTGCATTATTTAAAAATTGGCCATTCATTTGTTTGAGTTGTTCTAAGCGAGTAGATTCTACAAGTTCTTCTTCAAACAATTGTGTAAGATGCGTGGCAGATGCTTTTAATGTTTCCCAATGTTCCAAAAATAAGGGTTCTTCATTGGCTACACTTGCCGTTTGGGAAACCTCTTCGAATTCGGCTATTGTATTTTCAATATTCAATAAAATCTCTTTTATATTTCCTAGGTAATTAAGTTGTTCTTCGAAGGTTAATTGTAAGTAAGTCATATTATCTAAAAGGTAAAGACTACTTGTCCAATTTCCTAAATGCACACCAAAAAAATAAACTGCGTATAAAGGAATGTTTTCTTCAATGTGGCTAGAGAATTGTTGGTTATAATGCAAAATCCAATCGAAATAGGAATCTGGTAACTTGGGCATTTCTAATGTTTCGATGGAATGACTTTGAGCTAGACGAGTGGCATATTTAATATTACTCGAATAAATATTCCCCGATTCTTGTACCGCGTTTGATAGTTTGGTAAATTCTTCTTGAATTGCCAAATTATCTTCATTTCCTAAATCATCTAAGAGCAAAACTTGATTAAAATACGTGGCTGCTTGATTGGAAAGATAACCAGCTAAAAATACATCCTTTATTCTTAATTCCATGTGTTTGATAAATTGTTTTTCTACAAAAGCTTCACGGATATTTCACAAATATACATAAAAAAAGACGCTCTAAGGCGTCTTTTTATTTGCAATAATTTAGTTGTACTTAAGAGGGAAAAGTCAACTCTAATATTTCTTTTAAGGCCTTTATGTCTTGAACAGGTTTAAATTGAATTTGGTCAAGTGCTAATTGTTCAGAGGTTTGGTATTTATCGATAATTGCATACTCTACCTGTTCTTCTGTTGTTCGAGTAATAAATAGTTTAACTTTATTCGTAACTGGGATATTTGTAAAGATAAATTTTCCGTCATTATTATAGGGAACTAGGATGCTTTTTATATCAGTGAAGATAAGTTTTATATCATACTCAGGAACAAAAGGAATATCAGTAAAAAGATCAGTCTTATGCTCTATATTATAAAATCGATCACAATTTATCCAGCCTAAGGAAGAGGTAGACATGATATAATTATTGATCACTTCTTTCTTCACTTCTTCCAAAGGTAACTTACCTTCTGCAAATTGATCATACTTGATTTTGAGAGCTTTTAATTCTTTGGCATAGGCTTCTAAGAGTGCTTGACATCTAGCATCTCTTTGCTCTATTTTTTTATTCTCCCTTTTTATTCTTCGTCTTTTTCTTTTTCTTTTTTTAGGCTGGAAGATGTATTTCAACCAAAATCCAAAATTCAATTTAGCTTTTTTCTTGCTATTTGTGGTTCCTCCAAAAAGCATATTGCATTGGTCTAAATCGCTAAACGTGTTGTTAATGAAACGCCTATTAATAAGTAGGTTATTGTCTTGAGGAATCCAATTCATATCTGTTTCATTTGCCAAAAACGTGATCATATTTTCTTTTGGGGCACCTTCAAAGGGTATAGAAATCTCGATAGCTTGGTTTAAATGATTATTCAACTTTTCTCCATTTTGGAAGGCTTCAATTAAAAACATTCCACCAGATTCTAGCATACGTTTATTCGACATCGTATGTAAATTCGCTAAAAGCATATCACTACGGTTTAAAAATTCAGTGATTTCAATTTGGACGTTTCCAATAACCAAATCTTCATTTTTATTTTTCAAACTATTAGCGAAAATGTAAATATTTACCTTCCCATCTGTAGTAAGTTTGGTGTTTTCTTGTGCATTAATAGAGAATGTTTGTTTAGGACTAATATAAGATTTAAAGAAATCATCTGTGCTAGAAAAAGGATTAGTTTTTTTTGAGCTTATTTCTTCTTTTTCAGGAATTGGATTTAATAGTCCATTACAAGCTATGGGAATAGGAATTGTCAATTTAATATCCACTCTTCGATTGAGTTTCCTTCCTTCTTTTAAGTCATTTGTGGCAATAGGAATCGACTCAGATTTCGCTTCTGATCGGACAGAATATTTAATTCCTTGCAATTGATCATTTTGATGGATAAACAGTTGAATAAATTCTAAGGCTTCTTCTTTTCTTTTCTCTGATAACTTTAAGTTGTATTCATAACTTCCTTTTGCATCGGTGTGTCCAATAATTTCTATGTCGGTTAGACGTTTTAATTCTAATGTATTTAAAAAATCAGTTAAACGTGCCTTTTCTTCTTCTGAAAGTAAAAATTGATCACTTTCAAAGTATAAAGTGAGTTCATGTTTTTCTTGAGCAAAAAGACCAGTTAATCCTAAAAGGAATACGAGAGTAACAAACATTTTTTTCATGGGCTGTTCTTTTGATTAATTGATATCTCAAAAGTGCTTCATTTTTTGATTGCTTCATAATTAGACTGTACTTTTGGAAGGGGGTATTGTGTGAACGGTATGGTTTTTTATTTTAATGGTAAACCAATACTTTCTGTTTAAAGATTTTTTACCTTTGAACTCTAAATTAATTAGTATGCGTATTATAGGATATCTAGAAGATCAGCGATTTAAGATTACCGCTTTTAAAAGCGGTAATAAATTTGCGCTCAAATTTGAAACCGATTTGTTAGAGCAAACTTATAAGGTTCGGGAAAGTAATGCAATAGCAAATCTTGAAGATTTAAACAAACTCGTTGATGAACAATTTAAGACTTTCATTAATGATCAATTTGTGCAAATGCGTAAAGAATTGAATGAGTCATTTATTCGATTAAATCCGATGGAAGAAGAAGATGAGTTTGAAGAGATTGTTTAAGTTTTCTTTTATTGAAAAGGCTTATAAATAAAAACGGACCATTCCAAATGAACAGTCCGTTTTTAATATTTTCAAATGCTATTTATTTCTCTTGTAAGAAAGGGTATCGATAATCTTTTGGTGGATTCAAATTTTCTTTCATTGTCCGAGGAGAAATCCAACGGAAAAGATTGAGAATCGAACCTGCCTTATCATTGGTTCCAGAAGCCCTACCACCACCAAAGGGTTGTTGACCAACTACTGCTCCAGTAGGTTTATCATTGATGTAATAATTACCTGCGGCATTTCTAAGCTTGATATTTGTAGCCGTAATTACCTCTCTGTCTTGAGCGAAGATCGCACCAGTTAATGCGTATGGTGAAGTTTGATCAACTAAGGTAACCGTTTCATCAAATTGACTATCAGGATAAACGTATATGGTTAATACTGGGCCAAAAATTTCCTCACAAAGCGTAGTATAATCTGGTGTTTTTGCTAAGATAATGGTAGGTTCAATAAAGTAACCTTCCGATTTGTTATAATTTCCTCCGAAAACAATTTCAGCATCTTTGCTCTTTTTAGCAGCAGCAATGTATGAGCTAATTTTATCAAAGGCACGTTCATCAATTACTGCATTCACAAAATGGGTAAAGTCTTCTGGATTTCCCATGGTGATATTGGATAAATCTTGACCAATATTAGCTTTTACTTTTGCCCACATACTTTCTGGAACATAAGCTCTAGAAGCGGCCGAACATTTTTGTCCTTGAAATTCAAAAGCTCCGCGAACAATGGCTGTAGATAAAGCATCGGCATCTGCTGAAGGGTGTGCTAAGATAAAATCTTTACCACCTGTTTCCCCAACTATTCTTGGATAGGTATTGTATTTATGGATATTATTTCCAATCAATTTCCAAAGTTGTTGAAATACACCTGTACTTCCTGTAAAGTGTAGACCCGCAAATTCAGGATGCTCAAAGACAATATCTCCTGCGACAGGGCCATCAGTATAAATCAAGTTGATGACTCCATCAGGAAGTCCTGCTTCTTTGAATAATTCCATAATGACTTTAGCCGAATAAATCTGAGTTTCTGCAGGTTTCCAAACTACGACATTTCCTAACATTGCTGGAGCTGCACATAGGTTTGCGGCAATTGAAGTAAAGTTAAATGGGGAGATAGCAAACACAAAACCTTCCAATGGTCGATGTTCTAATCGATTCCATATGCCTGGCGCACTTTCGGGTTGAATATGATAAATCTCTTCCATATACTTTGCATTAAAACGAAAGAAGTCGATCATTTCACAGGCCGCATCAATTTCAGCTTGGTACGCATTTTTTGATTGTCCAAGCATGGTGGCTGCGTTCATTCTAGCTCGATATGGGCCAGCCAAAAGATCCGCAGCTTTTAAGAAGACAGCAGCTCGATCTTCCCAAGGCATCAATTCCCATGCTGTTCGCGCTTTAAGTGCAGCGTCAATAGCTGCATTTACATGACTAGAATCTCCTTTGTGATAATGACCTAAAGTATGACTTATTTCATGTGGAGGATGAATAGAAATTTTCTCTTCAGTTCGTACTTCTTTTCCATTGATATACATAGGAATATCAACTTGAACCGATTTTAATCGAGCGAGCTCTTTTTTCAGTTCTTCTTTTTCTTTACTACCTGGAGCATAACTTAATACAGGTTCATTTTTTGGTGTGGGTATTTTAAATATTCCTAGCGACATAGTGTGTATTTTATTTTATTCGATTTCTTTTAAATTTATTTTTACTTCTTCAGGAAGAAATGGGGTAGGGTCACCTCCTGCAATAATAATTTCCCGGACGATAGTAGAACTAAAATGCGAGTAGGTTGGTTCACTGATTAAGAAAACAGTTTCTACATCACCAACCATTGCGTTCAATTGGGAGATGGTTTTTTCATAGTCAAAATCAGAGGCATTTCGTAATCCACGTAAGAGAAAATTGGCATTGACTTTTTTACAAAAGGCTACCGTTAATTTTTCGTAGTGATCAACTTCTACAGAAGGTTCTGATTCAAATACATCATTCAACCATTGTAATCGTTGGTCTAGATCAAAAAGATACTTCTTTTTGGTATTTACTCCTATCGCAACTATTATTTTATCAAATAATGGTACTGCACGTTTTACCAATTCTACATGACCTTTTGTGATTGGATCAAAAGAACCTGGGAAGACAGCTATTTTAGGCGTATGATTCATAGTGCAAAGGTAATTATTCAATTGAAGTTTTTAAACTGAATTGGCTTCATTACTAAAAATACTAAAGATTGTTTTACCGTAATTTCGTTCTAGCAAATATTTAGGATGATTTTTAAAATCGTGATTGGGGTTATGTTCCAATACAAACCATCCTTCTTCTTTTAATAATTCATTGGCAAAGATTACATTGGGCAAGGCATCTAAATTGGCCATGCCATAAGGTGGTCCTGCAAAAATATAATCATAGGATGACGGATTTTTATCAACAAATTTAAACACATCTCCTTTAATGAGGTTGACGTATTGCGAGGATTCTAAAGTTTTGAGCGTCTCTTTTACAAATCGAATACATGAAGGAAATTTATCGACCGAAGTAATGTCCGTACATCCTCTAGAAAGAAACTCGTAAGTATGACTTCCTGTTCCACAGAATAAATCCAATACACTTAACTCTTCAAAGTCAAAGGTATTATTAAGGATATTAAACAATCCTTCTTTAGCGAAGTCAGTAGTAGGGCGAGTAGGCCATTTATCTGCAGGCGGATAAAACTTTCTACTTTTAAATTTTCCAGAAATTATGCGCATAATTTTAGACTAAACAAATCAAAAAAATGATGATTAGGAACGGTACTCATGGTTGTGGGGAATGTCAAGAAATTCGGTCTTTGAACAAATTCTACATGTCGTACATACCTAAGTAACTGATTGTGTAATTGTGAATTGGCCATAATTTCACCCGAAAGATTTAGATTAACTTTTTCAGGACGAAGTGCCAATTGATTAATCACTAGCATAATGAAATAAGTAAAGTCATTTGCACTTTTGAATGTATAAGAATTGAATAAAAATAAGCGTTCTTTTTCAAAAACTGCAATTTGCATTATTTGATTCTGTACATTAACAAAAAGCTGTTTGTTTGTACGATGACTTGCTAGTTGAAAATAAGACTTAAGCAAAGAAGTCGCTGAATGAGTAAAGGTGGCTTTAGGAAAATAAGTATTTAACAACTTCCAAATCGGTTCATCAAAACCATATACATTTTCCAATTCCAATTCCAGAATTTTCTCCGCATTAATTCGATCTGTAGTTTTAAGATGCTGACTTTTTTCTAAATATAAGCGCGTTTGATCTTTACTAAACAAGACAGAAGGAATGAGTGCATTCCCATGACTTATTAAACCAATCACTGTTTGTTTATAACTTCTACTTAATAAACGGTCATTGACCAAGGTTTTTTGAAGATTAGGCTTAAGTTGTACAAAATGCGCATTTCCTTCAAAGATATAATCTCTAAACACTAAAACCTTAGACTGGTCGTCATAGATTATATAAAAAAACCTGTCCATCCCAACAAGGATGGACAGGTTATAAGTTGAGGTAGATTGAATATTATACGAGTCGTCGACTATATTCCAATTTAGTTTTCCCAATTTCCGGAAGTTGAAGGTCTATTCATATCTCCAAATTGAATATAATAACCAGGTTCGGTAATATCATCTGGGTTGTATTTATTATCGAAGCGTTTATATTTTGGTGCTGCGTATTCCCCCATAAAAGATTTCCATGGAGCTTTAACTTGCACTACAGGCACGTTGGTGCTTTGATAAACGATGATGTCAGATTGAATTTGAAATTTTTCTTTGTTGTCGGTATAAGGCACAAATTGCATATCATCCAAATCCAAACCTAATTGTTGGATAGAATCTTTGGCAGGTACATAAAAGGTTTCGTACCGCACTTCATCTTTTTTGTCTTGTGCATCTGGATTACCAAATACTTTAACAATTTTAAAAGAATCTGTGGTTAACACTTGTTTAAGCGTATCGAAATCATGGGCAAATTTACCAGTGATACCACGAAAAGCGATTTGAGCTGTTCGAATATCCTTTAGTTTTTCGACCACAGCATCTTGCCGTTTCATTTTTTCATTTTGGAACTCAATAGGGGAGTAGATGCTCATTACGATTAAGTAAACTAAACCTATTGAAAGAATGGCTAAAAAAAGATTGATTAAAAGTCTCATAGTTTTTATTCGTTTATGACTTGCGCAATATTACTATTTTATTGAAAAAATAACAACAATTTGATGGGTTTTATCTCTATATGTATAAATTTTAATGTTTTTTATTTTTAAAAGTAAAAATAATATAGAGATTTTGAGCAAAATAGCTGATTTTCAATTCATTTTTAATTGAGAAAGTATATGCTTTGATATAGCTTTAGATAGGATATTCAAAATTAGTAAAAAGAAGCGAGTATTGAGTCTTAGTTATGTAAAAAGCGAGGTTTTAGGCGCTGATTACTACATTAGCTGGTTTATTTATCACATTTTCAAACTGATTATGAGTATGTTCTAATAAATCTTGAACGTCTGCGGCTGTTTTTCCTTTGGTTGGAATCGGATCACTAAGGTATACTTTTAGGGTAGTAGGATGGATAATCCATCGATTTTTAGGTTTATATTGGAAGGCACCTTCAATAATAAAAGGTAAAATTGAGGCTTGCGTATTTACAGCCATATGAAAACCACCTTTTTTGAATGCCCGAAGGTCACCATCTACGGTACGTGTTCCCTCAGGAGCAACAATTACATGAAATCCTTTATTAAAAATGGCTTCTGCTCGTTTGGTATTTGCAATAGCCTCTGCTGTATTTTTACGATTTATAGGTACCATATTCAATAATCTTAATAATGGACCTAGAACTGGAATTTTGAAATTTTCAGATGCGGTAATGGCAGAAAATTTTCCTTTTATTACGTAAGGCAATATGAAAAGCTCGATAAAACTTGCATGATTAAACATAATAAGAAAGGGACGATCCGATTTTGGGAATTGACCAATGACATCTACCCGAACCCACATGCTAAGTAAAATGAGATTGCAGGCAGGCCGCATCCAAGGATAAAAGAATCTAGGAGCAAATATGCCCACTAAAATCATGAAAGACCCTACTAAGACAAATCCAGTAATTCCTGTGATGTAAATTAATATAGATACTAACCGTTCAATCATTATTTTCTTTTGGGAGACTGTAATTTAAATAAATTGTACATTTGTAGCAAGTTTACTAAGTTAAAATTCGATAAGGATTGTTTTTGTTTTGTTAAATAGTATAAAAAAACATCACATATTAAGCAACGAATTTTATATTGTGGACGTTCCGTATTTAATTCGACTTCCAGAGCGATTTTTCCCTACAATAATTTTAAATCTACTCCTAATTTAATTGTGAGTGCACCAACTTCCAATCAATTGAGGAGATGTAATATTAATTATCACCTTCATCTCAAAACTAGAAGAGGGGGGCTTATTTCATTTTCAAAAATAACAACTATGAAACAAATTTATTCTTTATTTATTTTATTCTTTGCTGTACACAGTGTAACTTTTGCTTGTCTTGATGTGACAAGTTCAGTTACAGATGTTACCTGTTTTGGCTCTTCTGATGGTTCAATTGAACTAACGCCAACTTCAGGTCAAGCACCTTATACTTTTTCACTAACTGGTGGTGTAGAAACTAGTCCTGGAGTATTTACTGAATTAGCTTCAGGCTGCTACGATGTAACGGTAGTTGATGATTTAGGTTGTGATTTTATCGAAACCATTTGTGTTATAGAACCTACGCCTTTAGTAGCTAATAACAATTGGGCTGAAACCTGTGCTTTTAATTGTACTGGGTTTGGTGAAGTTTGGGTGTCAGGAGGCGTTCAGCCTTATACGTATCAATGGGATTCTGGAGATGTGGGCCAATTTATTGAAAATATATGCCCAGGTTATTATATAGTCACTGTAACAGACGCTAATCTTTGTACTACAACTGCTGATCTTATTGTTACCGAACTGCCACCATTAACTGGAACCGTAGAAACGACAGATGAAACATGCCTAGGTAATGATGGAACAGCCACCGTAATCATGGATCAAATGAATCCACCGTATTGGTTTTCTTGGTCAGATGGACAGCAAGGAGAAATAGCCACTGGTCTTGTGGCAGGTGATTATTCTGTTTGGGTAACGGACAGCTGGGGCTGTGAGGAAATTTTTTATTTTACAATTAATGGACTTATTGATTTTGAATTAAACACTACGGTTACTTCTTGTGATACCGATGATGGAACTGCCTCAGTAGACATTTTATTTGGAGCGCCAAATCCTGCTTATGCATGGAGTAATGGAGAAACCACTCAAAATGTTACGGGCTTAGCTCCTGGAGGATATTCGGTTACAGTTACCGATTTAGATAGTGGTTGTACAAAGAAGGAAAATTTATTTATTACAGAAGACATTGCTTGTAAAGTTCGTATTTCTGGATATGTCTATGTAGATGATGAAAATCCAGATTGTTTGGGTGATGTCACTACTTATCCTGCAGTTGATCGAGTGGTAGAACTAAGTAATGGTATGTATGATTATACGGATGCTAATGGCTTTTATGAGTTTGTGGTCGATGATGGTAATTATGATGTAGTCCTCGTT
The DNA here is from genome assembly GCA_020629935.1 of Saprospiraceae bacterium. Lineage (GTDB taxonomy): Bacteria > Bacteroidota > Bacteroidia > Chitinophagales > Saprospiraceae > JAHDCJ01. Next base: position 31,051 of record JAHDCJ010000061.1, read on the forward strand.
CCTAAAGCAGTAGATATTATTATATGTCCTGCATCAAATACGATAAATGTAGATGCAATAATGGATGGAACTTCCTATCCAAACAATGATTTCTATTTGAAATATGATGATGTACAAGACGTATGTGTATCCATTTCTTCTGGAGCTCATCGCCCTGGATTTAATGTGAATCAATACATTTATTTTTGCAATTATGGAGGAGATACGATTTCAGGTTCTTTAACGTATACACACGATTTATTATTGGATGGATTTAATCCAGATATGGCACCCGTTTCCTACGATAATATGACAGGAGTGGCTGTTTTTGATATGATTGATGTCGCACCTTATGAGTGTCGAAGAGTTCGAGTTTCTTTTACTGTTCCAGTGGGTACGCCTTTAGGTACTTCCATAAGTATTGGTGCTGTAGGTGATCCGATCACAGGTGATGCAAATCCAGATAATAATTCAAAAACGGTTACTCGTACGGTTACTGGGTCTTATGATCCTAATGATAAACAAAACCTAACAGGTGCTGATCCATTTGGTGGAGATATTCCAACTTCAGAATCAAAGTATGAATATCTAATTCGATTTCAAAATACAGGAACAGATACTGCATTTACTGTGGTAGTGAAAGATACCATTGATACCAATTTAGACCTTAGTTCTATTCGTGTGATTGGAGCAAGTCATTCCTATGAAATTCGCACAGAACCAGGAAATACAGCGGTATTCTATTTTGATAATATTATGCTTCCTGACAGCTTTGTCAACGAGCCTTTAAGTAATGGGTTTATCCATTTTGATATTGATCTAAAACCCAATTTACCAATTGGTACCGTCATCGAAAATTCAGGAGCTATTTATTTTGATTTTAATTCTCCTATAATTACAAATACCGTCATTAATGAAATAAGAAATCCAGTGGGAATTAGTGAAGTAAGAATAGATAAATTTAATCTAAGTATTCAACCAAATCCAGCGAATAAAGCGACTGATATCTTTTTTGAATTAGAAGAAGATGCAAATATTAAGATTGACTTATTTACAATGACCGGAATTAAAGTAGCTACGTATTATGAAGGTCTTTCTACAAAAGGAATACAATCCATTCCTCTATCGGTTAAAGACTTAGCTAACGGCGTGTACTTTGTTCGATTAAGCAATGAAAATGGCCAAACCACTAAAAAATTAGTCGTTTCAAATGAATAAGACAGCAACCAATGAAATCCACAAAACCTGAAGACATTGGTATCCTGTTTTGGGTGCGTAAATCTAAAGGAAATCACT
>JAHDCJ010000062.1:0-16990 GCA_020629935.1 Saprospiraceae bacterium
CCAAACGTACCCAGAAGGAAAATTAGCAGATATAGAAATCATTGAATTTGAAAAAGAGGACATTAAATCAATTCAAATATTTAGCTTGATTCATAAGTATAATCTTAAACGAGCATTTGATCATCATATGTTTTATCGAATAAATAAAAGCAATAAGGTCCTAACCATTTTTAGTGGGCAACAGCTTGCTGAAAAATTTAATTTGCACACAAACCGGATTCATTAAACGCCCCCAACCCAAAAAGGTTACCAATGGAAAAAAATATACTTTTAATCCTACTCATATTCTTCTGTTCTATAAACTTTACCCAAGCTCAATTTTTTGAAATGGATGACATAGATGGTTTGACTACTAATATTTGTCAAGGTGTCTTATATGATAGTGGTGGAGAATTTGGATTCTATGCAAACAATGAATCGTTTAGTACTACTTTTTGTCCAGATGCTTCAGATTTATCTTTGAATTTAACTCCTACCCAATTTGATGTTTCTGCTCCTGATTTTCTATGTATTTATGATGGGGTAGATAATTCTGCTCCTTTAATTGGTTGTTTTAATAATGATAATCCCCTAGGAATAGTACTTGCTGGAGCTTCTAATGTTTCTGGTTGTCTGCATTTAGAATTTACCTCAGATGGTGCGGGAACTAGTCAAGGATGGGCATTAGGTCTTTCTTGTACTGCACCATGTCAACAAGTAGTAGCTACTTTGACCAGTTCTACTCCAGCTGCCGATCCACCAGGAAATGGCTACATTGATATTTGTCCTGGGGAAACGGTTTTTTTAAATGGAGCAGGACAATATCCTGAAAATAATTTACTTTATTCCCAATCAGATTTAACGACGGAATTCTTTTGGAATTTTGGAGACAATGTTAACGCTTTAGGTGTAGGCCCAAGTACAGCCTATACCTATGATGATCCAGGAGGGTATATTGTCCAACTTTATTTAACTGATGTAGAAGGTTGTGAAAATCAAAATAGAATCGACCAACGTATTCGAGTCGCTCCTCCAATTGAATTTAACGATGTTACAATTTCTGAAGAAACAATTTGCTTAGGCGAAACGGTAACACTTTCTGCTTCAAATAGCACAAGTTCAACTGGAAGTTTTTTACCTCCATCTGTTCGTTCAGATTCGCTTTTTATTCCTGATGGAACAGGTCAAGCGTATGAAGCAGGAATTGAATTTGATGCTTTTGCTCCAGGTGCAGTATTAACAGACATTAATGATATCTTAAATATTTGTGTAAATATAGAACACTCTTTTATGCGTGATCTTCAAATTTGGATAGAATGCCCAAATGGTACACAAGTAGAGTTATTAAACCATGTTCAATTGGGATTGGAGGTCTTTCTCGGTATACCTAATGAAAATGATGGCCCTGCTGGATCAGGATCAGACCAAAATCCACCAGGACAAGGAGCAGATTACTGTTGGTCACCTACTTCAACAATTGGTACATGGTTGGAATATGCAAATGCGAATAACGATAATTTAACCCCAGGTCTAGAATATGAATCATTTGAAAGTTTAAATAATCTTTTAGGTTGTCCACTTAATGGAGAATGGAATTTAATCATAAGAGATAATTGGGGGACTGATAATGGTACGATTTTCTCTTGGGAAATTAACTTTAATCCAAACCTTTTTCCTGCATTGGAAACATTTACACCAGTTATTGAAAGTGAAGGTTGGGCAAGTGATCCTTCCGTAATAACAACTATGGGAAATACCATTACCGCAATGCCTGCTTGTCCAGGAACGGCCTCTTACACACTTACCGCAACGAATGATTATGGGTGTACTTATGATACTACCTTAAATGTAACAGTATTACCTGCAGGAGATGCGGCTTGTTTTAGCTGTTCAAATATTGCTATTGATGATTTAGATCCAGAAACTATTTGTGAAGGAGATAATGTCACCTTGATGCCCTCTGTTTTTGGGGCAGATGGCTCTATAGTTCTTTGTAACCCTGCAGAGCAAGCTATTCCGGATAATAGTGTTTCTACTGGAAATCCTCTTAACGCTACAATTGATGTTTCTGGAATCGCAGGGAATGTTTCCCTTGGTTCTGTACAAGAAGTTTGTCTAGATATAGATCATGGTTTTGATGGGGATTTAGATATTTATTTAGTAGCTCCTGGCGGACAAATCTTAGAATTAAGTACAGACAATGGGGGAGGTGGTGATGATTTTATTGGTACCTGTTTTACCATTAGTGCAATAAACTCGATCACTACAGGAAGCGCTCCTTTTACTGGTGCCTTTTTGCCTGAAGGAGATTGGAATACCTTAAATGGTTCTCCAATGAATGGAACATGGACGCTTCGTATTTTTGATGATGGAAATGGTTTTGCTGGAAGTCTTCAAGGCTGGTCGATTACATTAGCAAATCCATATAATGTAGATTATTCATGGTCACCTGCTACTGGATTAAGTTGTACAGATTGTCCAACACCTATAGCGGACCCATTAGTTACGACGATTTACTCCGTAACGGCCACAGATAATAATGGATGTACAGGTACAGGCACTTTAACTGTAAATGTGGATCCTGAAATTCCAGGACCTCCTTTAAGTTGTGGTACTTCTACCATAAATAGTGTTACTTTTAATTGGACAGGAAGCTCCACATATGAAGTGAGCTTAGATGGAGGAACCACTTGGATCCCACCAAATAATGGCGCACTTTCTCATACAGAAACTGGATTAGTTACCGGACAGATGGTTACTATTTTAGTCCAATCGACTTCGTCTTGTGCAGGTCCGCCAACAACCATCACTTGTTCTGCTAACAATTGTATTCCGTATACAAGTAATGTAGTTGTAACGGATGTCTTATGTAATGGTGGATCTGATGGTGCTATTACATTGAATATGGGAGGAGCCGTTCCTCCATTTACCTACCAATGGACTGGTGGTATAGGAAATATAGATAATCCTACAGGCTTAGTTGCAGGATCTTATAGTGTAACTGTTACAGATACTGAAAATTGTACCTTTATACAAAACAGCATCATGGTCAATGAACCGAATGCCTTACAATTAACATTTTCTGAATCTCCTGTGAGTTGTTTTGGTGATACTAATGGTTCTGCGAGTGTTTCTGTAATGGGAGGCACTGCACCTTATAATTATCTTTGGGATGCATCTGCTGCAAATCAAGCTACTTCCACCGCGATTAATCTTGGTGAAGGAAATTATACCGTAACAGTTACGGATGATAATAATTGCCAATTAATTGGAACGGTAGACGTCACAGAACCTACACAGCTAACTACAACGTTATCAAGTACAGATCTTACTTGTAATATGTCTTCTGATGGTACGGTTAGTTCTACAACAACAGGCGGCACTGCTCCATATACTTATGTTTGGAGTGGAACAACTCAAACGGATGGAAATATTACAGGATTAAATGCAAATACTTATGACGTTACTATTACTGATGCCAATAGTTGTGAGGTAACAGCTACTACCGTAATTACAGAACCTTTGGCTATTGTTTTATCTACAACAACAAACCCAGCGAGTTGCAACGGTGGAACAGATGGCGATGCTACCGTCAATATAACCAATGGAATCGCTCCTTTTACTTTTCTTTGGGATGCAGCCGCAGGAAATCAAGCTACACAAACAGCAATTAATTTACCTTTTGGAAATTATACCGTTACGGTTACAGATGCTAATGGATGTACCGATAATATTGTGGCTAATGTAGGAGAGCAATCTTCTGTTACATATACTATTTCTGGTTCTACTCTAAATTGTTTTGGTGATGCAGATGGAACAGTTTCTGTAAACGTTACTGCAGGAGTAGCTCCATTTACTTATTTATGGGATAATGGACAAACTACAGATATTGCGACTGGATTAATTGCAGGTAATTACACTATTACCATCTCTGATGCCAATGGATGTAGCTCAGTGGATAATACGGATGTACTTTCTCCAAATGAAATTATTCCTGTGCTTACAGGAACGGATGCATTGTGTAATGGTGAAAATTCAGGTTCGATTAGTTCTGTTACTACAGGAGGAACAGGAGCATATTCTTATGTTTGGAGTAATGGACAAACCACAATGGATGCCACAGGTTTAATTGCAGGAACATACGATTTAACCGTTACCGATATCAATGGTTGTGTAGGAACTGCATCAATAGCGATTTCTGAACCTGCTTTATTAACTTCATCTATATCTGGAACAGCGATAAGTTGTTTTGGAGGACAAGATGGGACGGCTACAGTTGTAGAATCTGGAGGTACTCCAAATTATACTTACCAGTGGGATACAAATGCGAATAATCAAAATACTAGTACAGCAACAAATTTGAGTGCTGGGACTTATGTGGTAACCATTACAGATAATAATGGTTGTACTAATACAAATTCTGTTACTTTAACCGAGCCTGCAACTGCAGTTTCAATAAGTTTAGTTGGTCAAGACATTTCATGTAATGGAGGAAGCGATGGTAATATTGTTTCTACTACAGCTGGTGGTACTCCAGGATATACTTACTTATGGGATGTAAATACCAATAGCCAAACTACTGCAAATGCCACGGGCTTAACATTGGGAACATATTTTGTAACCGTAACGGATAATAATGGATGTACAGCAACTGCAAGTACTTCCCTTAATGAACCCGTGTTTTTATCAAATACATTAAGTGCTACTCCTGAATCTTGCTTTGGAAATGATGGAACAGCCACAGTAGTAGCAGCTGGTGGAACAATGCCATATGTCTACTCTTGGTCTCCAACTGGTCAAACCAATGCTACGGCTACAGGTTTGGCAGAAGGAAATTATATCATTCTTATCACAGATGCTAATAGTTGTACAAGTACAGGCACTATTGCTGTAGGTGGCCCCACTGCTATCACACTAGTAACGGATTCTACTGCGGTGAGTTGTAATGGAGGTATGGATGGAACAGCTACTATATCAGCAACAGGAGGATCAGGTGGATTTACATATCTTTGGGATGTGAATGCTGGAAGTCAGACTAACCCTATTGCTACAGGCTTAGTTGCAGGAACATATAATGTAACCGCAACAGATTTAAATGGATGTACAGAAGAAACATTTGTAATAGTTACCGAACCAACTCCAGTAGTTTTAGTTACTTCTACTAGTCCCGTAAGTTGTTTTGGTGGAAGTGATGGAACCGCAACGATTTCTGCCTCGGGAGGAACAGAAACATTTACCTATCAATGGGATGCAGCTACTGGAAATCAAGCAACTTCTATTGCTTTTGATTTGGCTTCTGGAACTTATGTTGTAACCGTAACCGATGGAAATAATTGTGAAGCCACAGCCAGTGTCACCATTTCTGAACCTGCTGCGGCACTGAATACAAGTATTAGTGGAACCAACTTATTATGTAATGGAGATACTAACGGAACCGCAACAGTAATAGTAAGTGGAGGTACACCAGGATATACTTATGAATGGAGTGATCCTTCAGCACAAACCAATGCCACGGCCATTAATTTGACTGCTGGAAATTATAGTGTGACCATAACAGATATCAATGGATGTAGAATTTCGGATAATGTAAATTTAACTGAGCCTTCTGATATTACGGTAATTACAACTCAAACAGCATCTGGTTGTTTTGGAGGTGCGGATGGTTCTGCAACTGCAGTAGGAAGTGGAGGAACCATCGCAGTAGATTATGCCTTTACTTGGAGTAATGGACAGACAGGAGCTACTGCTACAGGACTTGTAGGAGGAAGTAATTATGTGGTTACCGTAACCGATGATAATGGTTGTCAACAAACAGATAATATTGTAATAGGGCAACCTGCTCCAATCCAATTGCCTATAAGCTTTACTGATGTAAGTTGTTTTACAGGGAATGATGGTACTGCAGTAGTTAATCCTTTTGGTGGAACTCCACCTTATAATTATACTTGGAGTGATGGACAGTTATCACAAACAGCAACTGGTTTATCTGTAGGTACTTATCAGGTATCTGTAGTTGATGTTTTTGGATGTGGATCTTCTGTTTCCGTTGAAATTGGTCAACCTACTCCAATGAACTTTCAATATGATTCGGAGGAAGTATTATGCTATGGAGATTCTACTGGTAGTGCGGTAGTAATTGTAACTGGAGGCACGCCTCCTTATACCTATGCATGGAGTGATTATGATAATCAAACTACTGCAAACATTGATACTGTTGCCGCTGGAATTTATCAAGTTTCGGTTACAGATAATAATGGTTGTTTAAGTATAGGTAGTGTAGAGGTAATCCAACCTTCCGCTCCTTTAGGGGCAGATATTTCCCCTATAGACATTCCTTGTTTTGATGGAACAAATGGTCAAATTGAAGTTTATGGCACAGGAGGTACTGGTCCTTATACATACAGTGTAGATGGAGATTATTATAATGGATCAAACCTTATCATTGGACTTGAACCGAATGATTACGTAGTTTATGTGCAGGATTCTAGAGGATGTTTATATGAATCAAGTGCAACTGTGGAAGAACCCGAAGAATTTTTAGTGGATGTTGGTCCAGATATTACTATTGAATATGGCGATAGTGTAAATCTAGAAGCAATTACGAATATTATAGGTGCTCATGAATATAGTTGGACTTCAGAATCGCCTATTGGTTCACTGAGTTGTATTGATTGTTTTAATCCTGTTTCAACTCCAGAATACGATATTACTTATTTTGTAGAAGTTATTAGTGAAAATGGTTGTATTGCTGAAGACCAAATTACTATAAGAGTGAATAAAGTGGATCGTGTTTTTGTCGCGAATGCATTTACACCCAATGGAGATGGGGCTAATGATTGGTTCTTTGTACAAGGAGGTCGAGGTACTGAAATAGTAAGAAAATTTAGAGTATATGATCGATGGGGAGAACATGTTTTTGAAGCTAGGGATGTTCCTTTAAATCAACCTGATGCGGGTTGGGATGGAACCTTAAATGGTAAAGACATGAATCCTGCGGTTTTTGCATGGTATGCAGAAATTGAGTTTTCAGATGGTAGAATTGAATTATATAAAGGCAATGTTACGCTTTTGCGATAAAAATAATTATCTTTAGATAGGATCTTTTTATTAGAAATATGAAGATCCTTCAACCTATATAAATGATGAACTATGAATAAGTTTTATCCACTTTTTTCTGTATTACTTCTTTTGTTTGCATTGGGAAGCTCCCCAATACAAGCCCAAGACGTTCATTTTAGTCAATTTAATAATTCCCCCTTACAGCTAAGCCCTGCAATGACTGGAGTTTATGATGGCTCTTTTCGTTTTGTAGCAAATTATAGAAGTCAGTGGTCTAGTATCTTTGGCAAGCAGGCATACACTACGTACGCAGCAAGCTTCGAAGGAAAAATTTATGCAGTAAAAGATGATTATTTTGGTTTTGGATTAACGGTATTGAGTGATCGAGCAGGAGAATCTCAATTTAGTCAAACTAAAGCAAATCTTTCTTTTTCTTATCTAAAGCAAATCTCTGGAGGAGGAAGAAGTTATAAGAAGCAAGCCCAATTCCTTGTCGCTGGTGCGCAAGTAGGTATTGGTCAACATGGAATCAATTGGGAAGCTTTAAAATTTAGTCTTCAATTTGATGGAGATGCTTATAATCCAAGTTTAGCTACAGGAGAGGACGTAGGGCAGAATAGCTTTATTTATATGGATGTAAACGCAGGTCTAATGTGGTATGGTGTTTTTGATGAAAGAAAAAGTATGTACTTTGGTCTTACTGCACATCACATCAATGCCCCTAATGTTACGTTTTATGATGATTCTTCAGAACCCTTATATATGAAGCTTAGTGTACATGGAGGGGGAGAATTACTTATGGGAAAATACCTTAGTATTATGCCAGGAGTTGTTGCAATGATTCAAGGTCCTTCTTTACAAGTAATGGCAGGAGCGACTCTTCGTTATGCCAATAACGACTGGGGAGATGTAGCTTTTAGAATTGGGGCTCATGGTCGAATCGTTGGACAATTTGATAATAAATTTGGAACCGATGCCGCCTCAATTTCTGCTGGTGTTGAATTTCATCGGTTTATGGTAGTGGGAAGTTATGATGTAAATACGTCTACTTTAATTCCAGCTACAAATAATAGAGGGGCATTTGAGCTTTCTTTAATTTATACGAATCCTCCTCAAGGAAAACGAGGGAATGTAAATTGTCCTAAATTCTAATTTTTATTTCGAAAAAAATAAAACCTAAAAATAAGTAGCCGCTGAATAATCTCAGCGGCTTTTTTATATCTATTATGCAGAGGTCAACTCTTGATCTAAATCATTGAAAAACTGATCTAAAGCTTTGGACAGTGCTTCCTCATCTAAAGTTTTATTTAGAGGCTGTTCCTTCCCTGGAAAATGTTCAATATATAAACTAGAAGAAGGAAATGCAAATTGAATATTTAGTAAAGCAGCTAATCGTAATACACTCAACAAAAAATGTTGTTTGGCCGTAAGTTCCGCATTCCAGTTATCTACTTCAAAATAGGTGGCAATCATTATGTTCAAAGAAGACTCTCGTAATTCGGTAAAATGCACCTCTGCGCTATCTTCCTTAATTGTAGTTTTCATCGATAATATTTTTCGAATTCCTTCTACAAATAATTCAATTCGATCTGGAGGTGTATTATAAGCAATTCCAATATCTATTTTAAATTGACGATAAGCACGCATCCCCAAATTATTAATCACCATATCCGCTAGTTTTCCATTGGGTACCGCAAAAATAGAAGTATCTGTTCCTCTCAAACGAGTCGTACGAAATCCAACTTCTTCTACCACACCAGCGACACCTCCTGCTTTAATATAATCTCCAATTTGAAATGGGCGATCAATAAAGATCATTGCTGAACCAATTAGATTTTTTACCGTGTCTTGAGCAGCTAAAGCGATGGCTAATCCACCGATGGATACTCCAGCAATCAAGGCTGTAATATTGACATCTAATACTCGAAGCATTTGTATAATACCTGCAATGATGATGATAATTTTTAGCATCCTTTCTAATACAGGCAATAACTGATTATCCATAGTACTACTCGTCCTATCTACCAACCGACGAGAATACAACATAAATAAATCAATGATTCGAAGTGCTAAAATTACTCCGAAGACAATACTGCTTATACGGATTGCCATTAACAAAAAAGCAGACAACTTTATGGGTAATAAAAGGGCAGGAACAAATTGAAATAGAAAATAAGAAATCACTAATAAACTTAAGGCTCTAGCAATACGTTTAAATAACGTTTTATCTACCAACTCTTTATACTTACTACTATAAAAGAATCGAATAAACAATCGAAAAATCCATTCGAAAATCTTAAAAAATATCAAACTCAAAAAAAGAAGAATTGCCATTCCTAAGTACTGCCAAATAGCTAATCCTAAAAATCGTTGTTGGCCTAATTTGGGAAATAGATTCACCAATAAATGACTGCCATAAGGAAAAATTTGACTATGCAAATCATCAATGGCATCTATAGTCTCTTGAGAATAATACCATTGTAAACCTTGTTTTTCTACATAGACTTCAGGCAGTTTTTTTGGAAATAAATAATATACCGCACGCATACTCATGGAGTCTATATACATAGAATCTGTGGGTATCGTTTTCATCCGAACAAATAAGCCTTTCCCATCTAATACTTGTTTTATTTTAATGGCTGTAGCTATCGCTTGTGTATTATCCTCAAAACCATAAATGGGAGTAGCTGCTTTTTCTGGATTATAATGATCAGCTTGTAAATGGTGTAAATGAGTAAACACCGCATCATAAGGTGACTTTAAGGTATTACTGTCTTGATTTTGTTGACTAAAAGCAGTATTGCTTAAGCAAAAAAATAGTAACCAAAACAAAAAACGAGATGATTTCATGGAGTTTCTTTTTGCAAAAATGAACTAAAATTTAGAAAATAGGAAGGATTGAATTTTTTTTGTTCGAAAAAAAAGAATACTATACGGAAGAAAGCATTTAATTTTCAGCGCAATTAAAACAACTGCTCTGAAAATTATCCATTTCTAACAAGTTTTGTATTTTTGTATCAAATAGAAAATAATTATGGGCATCGTTGAAATTTTTTCCCAACCAGAAGCTTGGGTAAGTCTGTTAACTCTAACTTTCTTAGAGATTGTGTTAGGCGTTGATAATATCATTTTTATCTCCATTGCCTCAGGTAAACTACCAAAAGAAGAACAGAAAAAAGCTACTAATATTGGACTTGTTTTAGCTATGGCTTTTCGTATTATATTGCTCTTTGGTATTTCGGCTTTGATCGCAATGAAAGCGGCTTGGATCAGCATCCACTGGTCTTGGTTAGATGCAGGATTCTCTGGACAAAGCATTATTCTAATTATTGGAGGGTTATTTTTACTGTATAAAAGTACCACAGAAATTCACCATAAATTGGAAGGAGAAAGCCATGCAGAAAGTCAAGCAGGGAAAAAAGGTGTAAGTTTGGGTAATGTGATTTTTCAAATTACCTTAATCAATATTGTATTCTCATTTGATTCTATTCTTACGGCTGTAGGTATGACTAATGGAGTAGAAGGGGCCTTAGTGATTATGGTGATTGCAGTGGTTGTTTCGGTTTTAATTATGATGATTTTTGCCGTGCCTGTTGGGCGATTTGTTAATGAACATCCTACTATTCAAATGCTTGGTCTTTCTTTCCTAATCTTAATCGGATTTATGCTAATTATTGAAGGAGGACACCTTGCGCATATGTCGGTATTTGGAAATGAAATCGGAGCCGTACCTAAAGGCTACTTATACTTCGCCATTTCATTCTCCCTTTTTGTCGAATTTCTAAACATGAAATTGCGTAAAAAAGAACCACCTGTACAATTGCATGGATTAAATAAAAAAGGATCTACGAAAGTATCAATGGAAGGATCAACCGATGTATTGGATGCGCCTTTATAATTGTCTTTTGTGAAGACTGAATAAAAAGCAAGCAAAAAAATGACGTTAATTCACCGTATTATTTACATATCACAAAGATTTTTTTATTTTTGTGGATTAAAGTAAATAATATACATGATTTGAATTAATCATTTCATGTAAAAAAGATAATTAAACTTTACATGGCCGGAGGGAAAAGAAAAACCACTAAAACAAGAGGAGGCAAAGGGAAACAAGGAAAACTTCCTTTTTTCAAAAAAGGATTGGAGGATGAACGTGTACCCAAGATTATTGGTGTACTTTGTTTATTGACTTCGCTGTACCTTTTTATTGCCTTTACTTCTTATCTTTTCTCATGGAGAATTGATCAAAACGAAGTGCTTAATTCTTCCGCTTTTGGAGTGCTTTTCGGCGCAGATGTTCAAATTGAAAATTGGTTGGGACGACTTGGAGCAGTAATCTCCCATAAATTCTTCTATGGGTTTTTAGGCCTACCTTCTTTCTTTTTTGTCTTTCTTTTCTTTGTTTCAGGCTTAAGTTTAATGACTAGAAAACCTTTGGCTCGATTCAAAAGACTCTACTTGTATTCCATTATTTTAATGATTTGGTTTGCCATTATGTTGGCTTTTTTCTTAGTCGATCCAGGCTTGTTCTTCCAATCTGAATTTCCTTGGGGTGGGGCATTTGGACAATATCTTTCCACTAAATTCAATGGTATATTTGGTAACATCGGGATGTTCCTACTTATGATGTTCTCACTCATTATGCTAGCCACCTGGATCTTTAATCCCGATTTTAATGACATGACTTGGGACTGGGTTACTTACCGAATTAAAAAATGGACGGGGATTAATCTCAATAAGGATAATCGGTATGAAGAAAAACTAGAAACGGTTACTAAAAAAGAACCTAAAGTCAAAGAAGAAACTACACTGAAACCAGTGTTTAGTCAAAATCTTCAAAGCAAAAAAGACGATAAAAAGGAAACTACACTTTTAATAGAAGATACTACACCTCTTAAAAAAGAAGAGCACTCAAGTTCTGAAAAAGAAGACCCTCAACTCGCTTTTGATTTAGTAGATAAATCACGATTCAAGAAACCAGAATCTGTCAAAAAGCCTGAAGATGCAGAACTCGAAATAGAAACCAATCCTGTACATTCTGGCGCTAAAGATCCTCAATCTGAATTGGTTATTCAACAGGAAAATGTAAATCATTCTGAGCCATACGATCCTACATTAGAACTTCCTTCTTTTGAAAATCCTGTATTGTCTTTACTTAGGGATTACGAAGCCAAAAATTTAGAAATTGATCGGAGTGAATTAGAACAAAATAAGGATCAAATTATTGAAACGCTTCTTAACTATAAAATCGAAATTGTTAAGATAAAAGCAACGATTGGACCTACCGTAACACTCTATGAAATCGTACCTGCGGCTGGAGTTCGAATCTCTAAAATCAAAAACCTTGAAGATGATATTGCCTTAAGTTTGGCTGCATTAGGTATTCGTATCATTGCCCCAATTCCTGGTCGAGGAACCATTGGTATTGAAGTGCCAAACAAAAATAAACAGATCGTTTCATTAAAGGAAGTACTCGCTTCTGAAAAATTTAAACGAGCCAAAATGGATTTACCTATCGCTTTAGGTAAAACCATATCTAACGAAGTCTTTGTTGCAGATCTTAGTAAAATGCCACACCTTCTCGTTGCAGGAGCTACAGGACAAGGTAAGTCAGTTGGGATCAATACCATCATTACTTCTTTGCTCTATAAGAAACACCCTTCCCAACTTAAATTGGTATTGATCGATCCTAAAAAAGTAGAGCTTTCTCTTTATAATAAAATTGAAAAACACTATCTCGCATTTTTACCTGGTGAAGAAGAACCGATCTTAACAGATACTGCCAAAGTAGTAAACATACTGAATTCACTTTGTATTGAAATGGATCAACGATACGACTTGCTAAAAAAAGGGCATGTTCGGAACTTGAGAGAATACAACGCAAAATTTGTTGCACGTAAGTTAAACCCATTAAATGGGCATAAATTTTTACCTTATATCGTTTTGGTGATTGATGAATTTGCCGATTTGATTATGACGGCTGGTAAAGAAGTAGAACTGCCCTTAGGTCGATTGGCCCAATTGGCAAGAGCCATCGGAATTCACCTAGTTATTGCCACGCAAAGACCTTCTGTAAATATTATTACTGGAGTAATTAAAGCGAATTTCCCTGCACGTATTGCATTTAAAGTAACGTCTAAAATTGACTCTAGAACCATTCTTGATGGGGGAGGAGCTGATCAATTGATCGGTATGGGAGATATGCTACTTTCCGCAGATGGAAAAGTAGTGCGTTTGCAATGTGCATTTATTGATACACCTGAAGTGGAAGAAGTGGTAGATTACATTGGCAATCAAAAAGGATATAGCGAACCTTATTACCTACCTGAATACGGTACAGATGATAATAACTTAAATGGTGGAGTAAATATCGATGAGTTTGATTCCTTATTTGACGAAGCTGCTCGAACAGTCGTACACAATCAAATTGGTTCCACTTCTATGCTCCAACGAAGACTGAAATTAGGATATAATCGAGCAGGTCGAATTATGGATCAAATGGAGTCTATTGGTATCGTTGGACCAAGTGAAGGAAGTAAAGCCAGAGAAGTATTAATCTTTGATGTAGCTGAATTGGAACGGTATTTGGAACAGCTAAGGAAAAAGTAATTAAATACTTGTTTTCTCTCCCCAAATAGAACAACAAGTAAAATCCAAACAAATAATTGAATACTCCAAAGTGTTCTATGAAAAAAGGAGGTTGATATGAAAAAGTTAATGATTTTAATGACTTTGATGTGGTGTTTCGGAACCGTACTCTCTGCTCAAAATCTATTTGATCAGGCCAAAGCACAAGTTGAAGAACAATCTGATCCAGAAGCAGTTGTCATTATGAAAAAAGTAAAGGCGAAATACGAAGCCTTTAGTACCATGGAGGTCGAATTTAAACTCAAAATGGAAGGAGAAGTCGAAGATGAGTTCAAAGGGAAAGTTTACATCGAAGGAGATAAATACAATCTGGGAATGGAAAGTCAAGATATTATCTGTGATGGCGAAACGATCTGGTTTCACTTAAAAGATAATAATGAAGTACAAATCAATAATAATGATCCTGAACAAGTAGAACTTACTCCTGCAGGAATGGTTAAAATTTATGAACAAGATATGATTTATATCATGGTTGGCGAAGCAAAAGAAAATGATCGCCTTGTCCATAAATTAGAGTTCAAACCTAAAGATCGAGATTCTGAATACTCCAAATTGAGAGTGTCTATTGATAAGAAAACGAATGAGGTATCTAAAATCATTGCATTCGGTAAAGATGCCACGCGATATATTCTGAATTTTGAAAATATTACTACTAATCATACCTTACCAGAAGATATTTTTACCTTCGATGCTTCTAAATATCCAAATATTCATATCGAAGAATTGAGAATTGACGATTGATAAGAATTTTTTTTATTAGATAAACCTTTAAAAAACAGACAACTAATCTCATTAGTAGCTATTTTTTAAAGGTTTTTTGTTAAAATATAAAGACCTTAACATTTAAGACTGGATTCTTAACAAAAAAACTTGTATTTTTAAGAATTGTTTAATTAACAATCCCATAATCTACCAGCTTATATGAAATTTAGCAATTTGTTATATATCTGTTGTTTTAGTTTTATACTATTCCTAAATGCTGGTGCCCAATCTTCTGATTTTTTAGATGCTTTACCTCCCAATGATCCCATAGCAAAAGAATTGATTAATCAGGTTTGCTCGGAGTATGATAACTACAAAACATTTCAAATTAGTTTTTTACTTACGGTAAAAAAATCAGGTTTTGTAAGTAAAGAAAAAATTAAGGGTTTCGCTAAAGGAAATAAATACCGTCTAGAATTTAAAGACCAAACGATGGTCTACGATGGAGAAAGCGTGTGGAGACATCAAAAATCAACCAACAAGATTTTCGAATCAAAACATAATCCTCAAAAGGAAAATATTATCTTTCCTTCTGAAATGCTTAGAAAGTTTGAACAAAACTATGCACCAAATCTAGTAGGAGAATTCCCGCTTGGTGAAAAAACACTCAAAAAACTTGAATTTATTCCTAAGGCTTCCGATATCAATGAATTTAAAAAGATTAATGTGTATATCGATCAGTCTACGAATCAAATTATTCGAATATCTAGATTCGCAAAAAATAATACCTTGTACATTATGGATTTTACCGAGCCTGTGTACAACCTTAAATTAGAAGACAACTTATTCAAATTAGAAATGTCTTAAATTACCTTCTCCCTTATCATCCTTCATTTTGTAGACTTAAAATTGTATTTAAATTAAACCTTAATAACCGTTTAATTTAAGAAAAATGACAAATCATAGATTCCTATGCATTTGTGGTACACAAATTGATTTGTTTATCCTAAATCAATTGATCAACTTTGTAGTATGAAAGGAACAATGCACCACATCATAAAACGTAATTACTTATTTATTCTATTCTTTATTTCTAGCATTGCCCAAGCGCAACCGCAAGAAGAATACGTAAATGACATATTCCCAAGAAATTACGATTATGTGTACAAAGATTATATCAAAAGTGTCCAGTTTCATATCACTGGTTTTGAATTGACATTGCCCGTGGTTGAGCTAAATAGCAATACCCAATTTACCTTATCTTTTGATGATTTAGAGGCGGATGTGAAAGACTTTTCTTATACGCTTGTACATTGCAATGCCGATTGGACACCATCTAATCTTAATGAATTAGAATATATCGATGGTTTTGTAGAAGATGATATTACCGAATTTGAGTATTCCTTTAATACTTTACTTGATTACACGCACTACGAACTCCAACTTCCCAATGATAATATTAAATGGACTAAATCAGGAAATTATTTACTGAAGGTATATACGAGTGGAGATGCAGAAGATCTCGTGATTACGCGCCGATTTATGGTAACCGAGCCACTTATCGGCATTGATGTAGATGTACGTAGAGCCAATGCAATTGATAAAATGAGATCGCATCAAGAAATCGATTTTACCATTAATCATAAAGGACTAAATATTCGAGATCCAAGACAAGAAATCAAAATTGCTGTGCTGCAAAATGGACGATGGGATAACGCCATCACAGGCCTTCCTCCAGTCTTTATTCGTGAAAATCAACTGATCTACGATTACCAAAATAAAATCGTATTTCAAGGAGGGAAAGAATTCAGAGAGTTTGATATCCGTAGCACTCGATTCAAGTCTGAGCGTATTCGACACGTAGAAAGAGATGGAAATGATTTCTACTTTAGTGTACTGCCAGATAATGTCCGCCAAACCTCTCCCTACCTATTTGATAAAGATGCGAATGGAAAATTTATCATCGAAAATTTTGAACAAAGTAATAATGCCCTCGAAGCAGATTATGCCTACGTGTTTCTAGAACTTCCTTATAATCTACCCATCGAGCATGGAGAAATTTATGTCTTTGGTGCGATGTCTGATTGGCAAATCAAAGAAGAATTCAAAATGCGGTATAGTGACAAACAAAGCGCTTATGTCGCTAAATTATTTCTCAAGCAAGGTTACTATAATTATATGTATGCCTTTGTTCCAGATGGAGAAAAGGAAATTGATTTCGATCTCATTGAGGGCAATTGGTTTGAAACAGAAAACAATTATCAGGTTTTAATTTATTACCGACCTTTTGGTTCTCGTTATGATCGTTTAGTAGGATCAACTCAATTCAATTCTTCTTTCCAAAGATAATTACCTTTCTTTTTTTATGGGCCGCCCCAATAAAAAACTAGCGTTTTTTATTGGGGCCAGGCTGTACGCTCTTATGTACTCACTGCGTTCCGTGCATACCACTTCCATCCTTCGTCCGGGGTATAGTTTTCTGATTTTAGGGGGGGAGGCGCATGCAATGCGCCTTTACTGTGTTTTTGATTTTAGGTGGGGAGGTGTATGCAATGCGCCTTTACGGGATTTCTGATTTTTTGGGGGAGGTGTATGCAATGCG
>JAHDCJ010000062.1:17090-23811 GCA_020629935.1 Saprospiraceae bacterium
ATGCAATGCGCCTTTACGGGATTTCTGATTTTTTGGGGGAGGTGTATGCAATGCGCCTTTATGGGGTTTCCCATTATGGGAAAGTGTTTTTTATATTGGGATGTTTTGTGGGTTTTGTTATTGCGTAATTGTCTGTTATTTAGTTGTTTAGGTTTTTGGTCTCAGTTTGGCAATGGTCTAAGTATATATTTGAAACTATTAAAGGACCAATATGCAATTATTAAACTTTACCCAAAACTCAACGAATAACCTAATGCAGCCAAAACATTCTATGTTTTACCTGCTACTAATGATTTTAATTTGGTCAGGGACAAAACTCAAAGCACAAGATTTAAGTTTTAATAATTCCGTTCCAAGTGAAATTACGGTCTGTGATAATGCAGAAAGTTTCCAAATAGAGTTTACTAATATAAGTGGAGCGACCTTAAGTAATCCGTCTATTCAAATTGATTTCCCAACAGGAATAAATTTCGTCAGTGGTTCAATAATAGAAAGTTCTTCTTATAATGTTCAAGAAGGTAACATTAGTAATTTAGAACTCATTACGCTAACCACCAACTCCATTCCTAATGGTGCAACCGTAAGTTTTGCCTTTGATGCATTGGCCAGATTTGATGCCATCGCAATGCAACAAGCTGGCGGTCTATTTCGAAATAATATTATTGTAAATTATACGGGCGGATCAGATACAGAAGAAACTGCGGCATATAATATTTTGGTCTCCGCACTATCTGTTAGTAACGTTTCTCCTATATCAAATACGGTATTTGTTGGACAAGAATTTACTAGAGATGTGACTATTGTCAATGGTGGATATGGTCGTATTTCTTCTTTTGTTTTAGAAGATACGCACGATGCTAATTTAGATTGGTTGTCTGCAGATAAGGGAAGTTTTATAGTTACTGGGCAAAGCCTACAATTAACTGGAGCAGACTTTACGAGTATAGGAAATGGAGATGCTTATTTTGATCAAAATGAACAAATCATTGTTAGACAAACCATACAAGCCGCAGGTTGTAATAATGTGGAATCAGATATTGTAGCCATTTGGTCTTGTGATAGTCAAGAGTTAGTGAGTAATCACAAATTACCTTATACTACAATTTCATTATATCCACCTAATTTGGCAATTACACCTACTGCACCTTTTAATACTTGTGTAGATGGAACAAGTCCAAATCGTCAAGAACTTTTAATTACAAATAACGGAACAGGACCTGCTAACGAAACGGAGGTTGTCGTTTTCCAAGAGCCTAATAATATTTACTCTAGAGTAGATGTTGGAAGTATAACGGCAAAATATGGAGCTAATTCT
Organism: Saprospiraceae bacterium; assembly: GCA_020629935.1. GTDB lineage: Bacteria > Bacteroidota > Bacteroidia > Chitinophagales > Saprospiraceae > JAHDCJ01. Next base: position 18,406 of record JAHDCJ010000062.1, read on the forward strand.
GCGGTATCTATTACCGCAGATGCTTCGACAGATGCTGCTGCCTATGCCTGTTTAGGTACTAATCCTAAAAGTGGTTTTACCATTACGCTAGATCCCATTCAACCAGGAGAAAGTGTAATCGTTTCATGGGATAGTTATACCTGCCGAACAGAGGTTTGTACAGGTGTTGGTTTATTAGGTTGGGAATATACCGCGAACTATACCGATATGTGTTATGGTCAAACGTATGATAGAGAAGGTATTGGTCAAGAAGAAAGTGAAAAAATATTTTCCATCTTTGCAGAAAATCCTTCGGATTTAATTGATGGTCAAACAGGAGAATATACCTTTATATTATCAAGTGCTACCTTTAGTTTACCTGAAGGAGTAAATCCTTATTTTGAAGTGGTCTTTGATATTCCTTTAGGATTAAATTGGAGTGGAACAAGTACAGACTTAGTCCTTATTGATGGCGTAACTGAATGGGCCGCAGATTATTTGGACTATAATGCAGGTACAAGAACCTTAATCGCAAGATATAATTTTCCTGTTCCAATAAATTTACTACGATCAGAATTTAGACTTAATTTAACTGCGGATTGTTCTAGTGGTGTCAGTGGATGGGTCACCACCGGAATGCAGTTGTTTTATATAATGGATAGCAGTTGTCCTGATCCATATAAAATGCCTTTGACTTGTTACGAAACACCAGACACGTATATTCATTGTCCTGGTTCTTGTGAGCATGGTTTAGTATTTAATAGCTTTGAGTTTGAGCGCCAAAGCTTAGGTACTCCAGATAATGATTTAGATGGTCTCCCAGATGCTTCAGGAAGTTTTAATCTAAACAAAGTCAAACTAAATCGGGTAATGGTAAGCGATACCTTTCGAACTACTTTTAATGGTACGATCAAAACTTCCGCTACCTTTCCCGATTGGGCTTATGGTTATGCAAAATCGGTTTATCCATACGGAGATAAGATTGCCGTATTAAGCGCCAAAGTAACAATTCAAGATCAAAGTACAGGAGCCACTTTAGTTTGTAATAATGTCCCATTTACAGAAACCTTAAATGGTTTTTATAAAACGGTAGACTTAGATTTTAGTCCTGCTACACTGAACGGATTAGGTTGCACAGATTTTAATGGTTTTGTCTTAGAATCTGATGATATTATTGATTTGGAAGTGGACTTCCATGTAGTAGGAAACATTGGAGGAAAAATAGAACAACTAACCATTGCCAATGATTTTTATGTCTCGAATACCGCAAATGGTACGCCTTATCAATGTAATGTATGGAATGGGAATTTTACCTTGATCGGCTATTATTTTACCAATGCATATTCAGATATTATAACGGTAGATGAATGTACAAAAACCATCGCCCAAAACTTTTATATGAGTATTGGAGATTGTTGTACTAACTATGCGGGCGGAGATTTCTTCCCTTATGAATATCGAAATTGGGCGCATGTAAAAGATCTTCGAGTAGAAATTCCAGAAGGGTATTCTGTCGTTTCCATGTCGATGCGACAGGTAAGAACAAGATATACGAATGCAACCATTACAGAGAATGTAAGTTCGATTTCACCTGTTAGTATTACAGGACAAACATATATTTTTGATTTAGAACAATATTATATTCCATATGGAGGTACACTAAATCTTTCTGATGATGGATTTCATGGAACAGTCTTCGTAGAAGTAGAGCCGAATTGTATGGTAAACGAAGCCGCTTCTTTACCAATGGAATGGTATTATACTTACCGAAAAGCTGATTTTATTGGCGGAGGAATTACAGGGGAATATGGCCCCGCTGCGGATTACTTAAAATACAAAAGAGCAAATATCCAAATCACTACCAATTTGCAATCTGTAGATGGTATTTCTCCTACCGCAAGTTGGGATGTGAAAATTAAAAATGCAAATGAAGTTGAAGCACCAAACTCATGGTTCTATATTTCAAATCAATCAGGAAATATCACGATCTTAGAAGTGGAAGATTTAGGTACCAATACGTTACTTACACCAAATAATGGATTTTATACGATTGGTACAGTGGCTGGTAATACAGAAAACAATTATAGAATAACTGTCTCCTATAACAGTTGTGGTAATGATAACATTGTGGTAGAAACAGGTTATGGTTGTGAAGGGGTTCCAACAAACATAGCTAGCTTTAATTGTCCAATTAAAGAGATCCCTTTGTATCTATATCCAAAACCCTCAGAGTTACAAGTTCGAATTCGTGATACCCCGCCTGTCGATGATTGTGCAACTACCGTTCAAGTAGAAGTAGAATTGTTGAGCTCAAAGTTGGCTGCGGTAGAAGATATACTCATTGATATGACTATACCTGATATAACAAGCATCAGTTTTGAATCTGGATCAGGGGAGGTTTTATATCCTGCTAGTGGGAGTTATACCGCAGTAAGTGATCCAAGTCTATCTGGTTCAAAATATACGATGACAGCCGCTTCTTTAGATGCTACAGTAGGAACGGATGGATTAGTAGGAGTTACAGATGTTACCGCCAATAAATTACTTTACCGTTTTAATATTACGTTAGGACCAAACTTCAAAGTTGGTGATTATATTGAATTTGAATTTAATGGAAAACGCGTATGTGGTGATCCTATAAATAGCTTGAATTTAGCCTATGACCCAAGTGGTCGATTTGATACACCAACCAATATCGGATTATCGGATACAGGAAACAATTGGAGTGCAAGTTGGGGCGATTATGATGGAGATGGTTTTGTAGATTTATTTGTAACTACTTATGATTTGGATGAACCCAACTGGTTGTATAAAAATGATGGAGATGGTTCGTTTACTCGAATTACTACCGCTCCATTTGGAACAGACCTGGCTAGCTCTTTAGCTTCTTCTTGGGGCGATTATGACAATGATGGAGATCTTGATCTTTTCGTAGCGAATAATATTGGATCTAAAAATTTCCTTTATCGAAATAATGGAAACGGAAGTTTTACAAAAATTACCAATGACCCAATTGTAAATGATGACGGATATGCTCACAGTGCTTCTTGGGTAGATTATAATAAAGATGGTTTCTTAGATATGTTCGTCACCGATTACTTCTCTACTCGATTTAATCTCTTGTACAAAAATAATGGGGATGGGACCTTTACAAAAATAACGGATGTAGCGATTACCTTAGATCCAAGTTCGGCCGTAAATGCGGCATGGTCGGATTATAATAATGACGGATATCCAGATGTATTTATTTCGAATACCAATGATGAAGATAATCGATTATACTTAAATCTAGGTAATGGTGATTTTGAACAAATTACCAATGGAGATATAGTCAATGATGGAGGAAAATCTACTGGGGCAAGTTGGGCTGATATTGACAATGACCTAGACATGGATTTGTTTGTGGCGAATGCAGGTAATCAAGATAATTTTCTATATACTAATAATGGAGATGGTACATTCACGAAAGTAACTACAGGAGTAATCGTTAATGATCAAGGAAATTCGCATGGTAGTGCATGGACTGATTATGACAATGATGGCGACATAGATCTCTTTGTTTCTAATAATGAAAATGGAAATAATTTCCTTTATGTAAATGATGGAACAGGCACATTCAAATCAATTGAAAATACAATCACTACCGATGGAGGAGATTCATTCGGTGCCGCTTGGGCTGATATTGACAATGATGGAGACGCGGATTTATTCGTAGGAAATAATACCAATCAAGATAACTTTATTTACTTAAATGGCAGGGGAAGATGTCAGGCAAAATCGTGTATAGTCCTTACAGGAAATGCATCAAACAAATCTGCCATTGGAGCGAAGGTTTTCTTGAAAGCAAATATCTATGGAACGGATACTTGGCAGATGAGAGAATGGACCGCCCAAACTGGTGGAGGTACTGGAGGCCAAAATGAGTTGAAGGCATTGTTTGGTCTCGGAGATGCAAGTCAAGTCGATTCTATTATTGTAGAATGGCCTTCAGGATTAACTCAAGTTTTGGTTAATCAACCTGTAGATGATTGTCTGGCCATATTGGAAGAAAGTTCTTCTACCATTTGTGGAACCGTTTATTATGATGCAAATGGAAATTGTACACAAGATGCCAATGAAGTAGGAATGGCTGGTGTAGGACTACGACTAATGCCTGGCGATATAGTCGTATACACCAATGAAAATGGCGAATATGAATTTGAAATGGGTATAGGCACATATACCATTAGTCAATTGACTAGTTCAGATTATGCACAGATTTGTCCAACTTCAAATGCAAGTCATACCGTAAATGTTAATGCAGTTAACTCTAGTTTCTGTGCAAATGATTTTGCAAATTCCTCTACTTGTATCCTCCCCAATTTAAGCGTAAGTGTCGCTCCTACAGCGCATCGAATTGGATTTGAAAATCTGGTGGCAATTACATATAGAAATCGAGGGGTTGTTGATGCTAGTGAAGTGACTTTAACCATTACGCTTGATGGAAATATAGTAGCTAATGAAAGTACTGTACTTTGGGATGATTATCAAAATAATGTGATTACTTACTTAATTGGAGCTGTTCCAGCAGGTTCTTCAAGTACATTTTATTTGATCGATTCTGTACTCGCTTCTGTAGTGGTAGATACGGAAATTACAATAAGTGCAAATATAGATGGTCTCGAAGATGATTGTGATTTAAGTGATAACTCAATGGTTAGTTTAAGTCGTTCAGTTGGTGCATTTGATCCGAATGATATGCTCGTAAGTCCAGAAGGATATATCGATGCAGGAACTATTTTAACCTATAAGATTAGATTTCAAAATGTAGGTAATGCAGCAGTAGATCAAGTTCGTGTAGAAAGTGAATTGCCAGAAGGGCTAGATATGAATAGTTTAGAATTAGGTGCAGTTAGTCACCCCTATAAATTCTCCTTAAGAGAAGACCGTAAAATGGTTTGGGATTTTGAATTTATTACGTTGCCCGATAGTGCTTCTTCTATGGCAGAGAGCCAAGGGTTTATTATTTTCAAAGTGAAATCAGACACCGATTTACCAGATCAATTTAAAATCGAAAATAATGCAGACATCTATTTCGACTTTAATGATCCAATTCGTACCAACACGGTAGTCAATATTATTGGAGAAGCACCTAATGGAAGACCCAATGTATCAGGAACTTTAAATGTTTTTCCTAATCCAATGTTTAGTTCTACGACCCTTGAGATTTATAATGAAAATAATTCAAGAGAAGTTATTCGCGAGATCAAAGTAATAGATAATCTAGGACGATTGGTAAAGTTAAAAAAAGGATTAGATCAAGATCAAGTTCAATTGAAAAGAGAAGAATTAATCCCTGGTTATTATTTCCTAAAAATAACAGGAGCAAACAATAAAATATACACCGCAAAATTATTAATAAAATAATCCGTAGAGACGCATTGCATG
>JAHDCJ010000062.1:23911-32311 GCA_020629935.1 Saprospiraceae bacterium
AATAAAGAAATATCGTTTTTGTTTTTTTGGGATCGGGTTCCCATAAAAGTATGGGAACCCGAATTTTTTGACCCTAAGAAAACAAGTGAAAATTGTTTTTTTGAGACTGGGGCTGTACAAATGTGTATGGCTCTGGTTTTTTGTTTTAGGACTTTCTATATCCCTTAGCCTGATGAATATTGTTCAAGTCCCCAATAGAAATTAATAATAAAATAAGATTAGTTCTACTTTTTGTGCGTTGAAAATGTTTAAATTGCGCCATACAAAAGAAATAATGGCAGCTATATTATTAATCATTCCTCCGCTTACTCAGATCAATACGCCTTATCCTTCTACGGCTTATTTAGCGGGATTCTTATCTTCTAAAGGATATGAAGTCGCCCAAGCGGACTTAGGATTAGAGATGATATTGACCTTGTTTTCTAAAAGTGGATTTCAAGAAATTTTTGATGCTATAGCACAAAAAGGAATAGAAAATTTGAGCCTAAATGCGCAACGCATATTTGCTCTTCAAACCCATTATATTGAAACTATTGATTCGGTAATTTTATTTTTACAAGGAAAAGATGATACGCTAAGTTATGCAATAAGCAACGAACATTTTTTGCCGCAAGCCAGCCGATTTGATCAAATGGAAAACTTGGAAGGTGCTTTTGGAACGATGGGAATTCGAGATAAAGCACGTTACATGGCAACCATGTATTTAGAGGATATGGGGGATTTAATTGTAGAAGCTATTAGCCCACATTTTGGATTTAGTAGATATGCAGAACGAATAAGTATGTCGGCCACTTCCTTTGATCCAATAATTGAAAATTTAAATCATCCGCATACGTTATTAGAAACGGCTTTGTTAAAAAACTTATCGAATCATATTATAAAACATCAACCTAAGGTCGTTGGTCTGACCGTGCCATTTCCGGGTAATTTATTTGGCGCATTAAAGTGCGGTCAATACCTTAAAACACATCATCCAACAATTAAGGTAATCATGGGTGGAGGTTATGTAAATACCGAATTAAGAAGTTTAAATGATCCGCGAATTTTTGACTATATAGACTTCCTCACCTTTGATGATGGAGAAGGTCCTCTATTGAATTTATTATCGAATATATTTGATAAGAAAGAAGGGCCATTAAAACGAACAATGAGGAAAAAAGATCAAGCGGTTCTTTTAGAAGATGATTGTACAAAACCAGATTTTCGACATAGTGAAATTGGGACGCCCGATTATGCAGGTTTACCTTTTGACAAATATCTGTCTATTTTAGAAATGGCGAATCCAATGCATCGATTATGGAGTGATGGTCGTTGGAATAAAATTACAGTGGCACATGGTTGTTATTGGAAACGATGCAGCTTTTGTGATATTAGCCTAGATTATATTGGTCGTTATGAAACCGCACCTGCTAAAATTTTGGTAGATCGGATTGAAGCGATTATTGAGCAAACAGGCGAAACTGGATTTCATTTTGTAGATGAAGCAGCACCACCTTTGGCAATGCGCGATTTAGCTGTAGAGCTTATTCGTAGAGGAGTGAAAATTAGTTGGTGGACAAATATCCGATTTGAAAAAACCTTTACCGCTGATCTTTGTCGTTTATTATCGACTTCAGGTTGTGTAGCCGTATCAGGTGGTTTAGAAGTGGCTTCTGATCGATTGTTGGCATTGATGGAAAAGGGAGTGAGTGTAAAACAAGTAGCTCAAGTAGCGCAATATTTTACCGAATCGGGTATTATGGTTCACGCTTATTTAATGTATGGTTTTCCAACACAAACCGCACAAGAAACCATTGACTCTTTAGAAGTTGTTCGTCAACTCTTTGATTTGGAATTGATTCAATCTGGATTTTGGCATCGGTTTTCTATGACTGCTCATAGCCCTGTCGGATTAAATCCAGAAAAATATAAAGTGAAAGCGCTTGGCCCTATCCATGAAGGTTTTGCATGGAATGACTTAATTCATGATGATCCTACAGGGGCAGATCATGATCGTTTTACGGAGGGTTTAAATAAAGCACTCTATAATTTTATGCACGGTTTTGGCCTAGACGAACCCTTAGATTTTTGGTTTGATTTTGAAATTGATTCGACCCAACATGATCCACAATTAATCGAACAAGGACTTACTGATCCATTTAAAACAGATTGGGATCGGCTGTCTTATGTGGTATATTGGACGGGAGGAAAAGTGAATACTCACTATATAGAAGAAGAAGGAATAACCCAATTAATGTGCTTTACCAAAACAGAAGAGTTTGAGTTAAATACCGATAAAGCTACGGCACAATGGTTGACTTACTTTTTAGATAGTGTGCAGATAACTAATGGGGCAAGAACAACTTTGCAAATGATAAAGGAAGATTTTGAAGAAAAACTAAGCGAACCATTTGAATGGTTTGTGAAAAGTGAACCTTGGTTGATCTTAAGAAGACTTGGTTTACTGCTTATTAGATATTGATTTTTTTTAGATTTTAATAACTTATGACGAAAATCTGATATTTATATTTTTTTGATTTACTACATTTGACCCATCAAAGACAAAAGAAATAACCCTCTTATTTTCATATTGAATATGAAATCCCTTTGACTAACCATATAAAAGCGCACTAAGCCCTAGTGCGCTTTTTTTATTGCTGCTTGGCTTCTTCTTGGATTAGCCTCCATGCATTGTCTACATGACGTTGTGCCACATTCGTTTGTCCAATGACCATACGTAAGGTATATTTCCCATTGAGTTTGGTATGGGTGATGTAAATTTCACCTGAATGGTTTAGGGCATGTAATATTTTTTCATTTAAGATATCTAATTCTTCTTCCGTTTTATTTTTTGGATTAAATCGAAAGCAAATTAAATTGAAATCTACAGGAGCTAAAAGTTCAAAATCAGGATGCGCCTCCATTTGTTTTTTCAGATTTTGAGTTAATTGGAGATGAAGTCGAATTTTAACACGAAGGCCTTCTGCACCGAAATGTCGAATAACAAACCAAAGTTTTAAAGCTCTAAATCTTCGTCCTAATTGAATGCCCCAATCTTTATAATTAATGACCGAATCACCTGTTTCGGTTTTTAAATATTCAGGCAAAATAGAGAATGATTTCAATAAGGCATTTCGATCTTTTACATAATAAACCGAACAATCAAAATTCGTGAACATCCATTTATGTGGATTAAAAACAAAACTATCTGCCTGGTCAACTCCTTTGATCATGTGTTGCATTTCGGGCAATAACATGGCAGTCCCAGCATAAGCCGCATCGACATGAAACCAAATTTGGTATTGCTTACAAATGGCACCAATCGCATCAATAGGATCAATTCCTGTAGAACTTGTAGTGCCTAATCCTGCAACTACACACAATGGAGTAAAGCCATTCTGTAGGTCTTCAGAAATAGCTTTTTCTAAAGCCTTGGGGTCCATACTAAATGCATCATTCGTTTTTATTGGTCGATAATTAACCGAACCAATGCCTGCAATCCGCACTGCTTTTTCTATAGAAGAATGAATATGCTCTGAAGCATAAACTCGAAATCGATGTTTGCTTTGAATTCCTTGTTGATTAATCTCAAAATTAGAGAACTTTTCTCTTGCAGATAAAATAGCCAAGAGGGTAGAGGAGGAAGCACTATTTTGAATTGAACCTTCAAAAAATGACGGAAGACCAATAAGATCTCGTATCCATTCCATTACTCTGGTTTCCATCTCTGTAGCCGCAGGCGAAGTTTCCCAAAGCATGCATTGAGCAGCAAGGGTAGACATGAGCATCTCTGCTAATAAGGAAGGATAACTCGAATTGGCAGGGAAGTAAGCATGAAAGTTAGGATGTTGCCAATGGGTAATTCCTGGCATCACAATGTTTTTGAAATCTTCAAAAATATTGGCCATTGGTTCTCCTTGTTCTGGAGCATGCGGAGCCAGTTGGTTGTAAATTTCATTGGGTTTAACTTGGGCGCGTACAGGTAGTTTTTCTACCCCACCATCTAAGTAGTCCGCAATCCAATCTACCATTTCGTGGGCTTGTTTTCGAAATTCATTTGCATTCATATACTCAAGGTAATAAGCATAATGAATTTAACAAATTTTTCCTCATCAAAATCCTAACGTAGTTCACTTATCTCATCAATATATAATAGGATCGCTTCGATATCATTTTCCTCAAGTGAAGAGAATGAGGGCATGAGTACTTTATATTTTTTCCAAAGCAATAGCGCTCTAGGGTGTTTATTGGCAATCATTTTGCTTGAATTTTTTATCCATAAAAATAAATCTTCTTTTGGATAAGCAGCCCATCTAGTAGCATATCCTGCTAATGCAGGTCCTGTCAAATCATCCTTCATGTTTTTGTTATGGCAGGAAGCACATTTAGCTTTAAAAAGACTTTTGCCTTTTTGAAATTTAATAGAAGCGAGCGTTGATTTTCTTTGGATATTTTCTGAAGTGTTTATACAACATCCATCCTCTAATGGCTCAATAGAATTTGAAGGAAATAATAAAACAGCGAATGCATAGAGCACAGTAGCTAAGAACAGGAAGACGAGAAAGTTGAAGATATCAATTTGTTTATGTAACATGGTTAATGGATTTGTTTAATCCAAATTACATAGACTTCCAACTTAAATCTATAGGTGAAAGTTGAAATGTATACTTAGAATTGTTCTAAATAATTAGTATAAATAAAAGTAAAATATAGTAAAAATAGAAGCCCCAAGAAAAAAGCCTCCAATGACATCTGAAATAAAATGACGTTTTAGTAAGACTCTAGAAATTCCTACAATAGGAATAACCATAAACAAAGCAATTTGTATAGGAAGCGAAGGATTGAAAAAACCCAAAGTAAGATAAACCAATGTGATTCGAGCGGCATGCAAACTAGGAAAGCTTCCTGCATCAATCTTTTCTAATGCGCCACTAAATTCTTGCTGATCGGGGCGTGTTCGATGAAATAATAATTTAATGGCTGAACCAATACATTCATTGATTAATAAAGCCAATAATAAGAAACCATATAAACGGGAATAACCAAGTACTATGAAAGGAATAAAGAGCAGAATAATAGGATTGCCCAAACTCGTAAAATCTCTAACCCAATCATTAAATTTATAGCGTAAAAAAGATTCGTTTTTTTTCATATTACATTCTAATGGTTAGGAAATTGCATGATAGTTTTTTATCAATTTCCAATTGTTTTGAAAGAATACAAAACCAGAATATAAAGTGATAAACAGGGTGAATAATAAAGAGGCATAAGTCACATAATCTAGCCAAGGATGATAAGTATGTGGATAATACGTACGCCACATAAATAGGAAAAAGATTACCGCTATAGTAATTACTTGTGCAAAGGTTTTTATTTTTCCACTCTTAACTGCGGCTACTGCTTTTCCAAGACTTAAAAAGATGAATCGGTAAATAGTAATTACAATTTCACGCATGAAAATAGGTACTAACCACCAGAAAGAAAACATATCTAAATAGGCCATTACCGAAAAAGTCATGATAATATACACTTTATCTGCAATGGGATCTAAAATTTTTCCTGTGATACTCACTTGATTGTATTTTCTGGCATACCAGCCATCTATCCAGTCGGTGAGTACCGCAATGAAACAGAATACTGCAGCAATCACACGTATCCAAAAACCGCCTGCTACCACAAACAGTGGAGCAATTAAGGAAATAAGAATCCGAAAGGCAGAAAGAAAATTTGGTAAATTCATTGTGCAAAAATAAGGAAGATTATAGAATAAATACGGTATTCCTACCATAATGTTTAGACGAATCTTTATTTATTAGTTACAAATGCATAAAATTAGTGATTTTCTCCACACCCAATAGGTGACCCCGCAGGCAAATTCGGCTTTTGCGGAGCGGTATAATTTGTTGGGTTTTTTCTATACGATTGGATTAAATTTTCTTGGTAAATTAAATGCGCTAACTCACTAGGATCACCTACTTTAGATTTATTCATGTCTATTCCTTTTTCTATTTCTAAAAGGATTAATAATGCATTGGCTTGTACCTGAGAAGCATTGGCATTGTTTTTTACAAGGTCAATGATATGAGCTAAAAATAATTTTTCCACACTTCGACGAATTTCCATTTCTATGCCTGAATTTCCTCTAGCTTTGACTATAGATTGGTAAATTTGATTTAAATAATCATAAAGAGAAATGCGTTCTTTTTGTCTTGCATGATGGGTAACTAAACGTGCCAATCGTTGTGGATGTAACATATACTTTAAGGTATGTTGAGCAGAGCCCTCTGCTGCATGAATTGGATCAAAGGTTGGCCCCGTACGGGTCTTAAAATGTTCTCGGCCCCTGTAATCTCCCATTATTTGAGGTGGAATTAATGTTAATATCGATTCAGGAATGGCTAGGAAATTGGGTTTTAATGTATGCAATAAAGCTTCAATTCCTTGTTTTTCTAACTGAGGATCAACAAGACTGATCACTTCTTGTTGGTCTCCTTTTATAGCATAATTATAATCTACGCCTCCAATTAATTTGGCGGTTCCTTCTACTTGGTATCGATGGGCCATATACAAAGGAACCAACACTTTCTCTAATTCAGCAAAAGGAGTACCTGAAGGAATCGAATGAATACCAAAGTTTTTCAATGCTTGTTGACGTAATTCCGATATTCTTTCTAATTCTTTGGCTGGGTTATTTCCATTATCCCATAAATGAGAATAAATATGAGCACTTCCTACAGATCGAGTATCCTGATCAGATATAAATCGTAAGTTATTATCCAACATCAATTGAATAATTTGAGCTAAGGCTGTCGATTCATTTTTGTCTCCAAAATCTTGATAACCATATGAAATGGCCGCATGATCCCAGGCGCCTAATCCAATACCGTAAGCTTGATCAAAGATTAACTGCCCATCATTCCCAATCTCAATTTTGGGATGAGGATAGTCCATGACCGATGCTCGATTACCATAGGTACTTGCAATAAAATTGTGCGCAAGTCCAAGGGTATGACCTACCTCATGCGCAGCAAGTTGTCGTAATCGAGCTAAGGCCATTTCTTTCATGGTTTCGGGAACTTCTTTACCTGTTTCATAGGGCGATAAGAGTCCTTGAGCAATCATAAAATCTTGACGTACACGTAATGATCCAAGCGTCACATGACCTTTAATAATTTCTCCTGTTCGAGGATCGGTTACCGATGCTCCATAAGACCAACCTCGTGTAGAGCGATGTACCCATTGAATAACATTATATCTTACATCCATCGGGTCGGCATCATGAGGAAGCTCTTTGATTTGAAAGGCGTCTTTATAACCTGCTTTTTCAAAGGCTTCATTCCACCAAGCGGCTCCTTCCATTAAAGCAGATTTTACAGGTTCTGGTGCACCAGGGTCCATGTAGTAGATTATGGGGGTAACTGCTTCACTCATTTTGGCAGTGGGATCTTTTTTCTCCAATCGATGCCTAGAAATAAATTTTTGTTTTAGAGGTTGGTCAATGGGTTGGGCGTAATCATAATATTGAATCGCAAAATACCCAGCTCGAGGATCCCATCTTCGAGGTTTATATTCATTGTCAGGTAATTGGATAAAAGAATGATGTTGACGTACAGTAATTGCTGTAGAACTAGGCGTAACAGATCGAATATATCCACCTTCAGGTTTTCCAGTAAAAGTCAATAAGACATCGAACTCTGAATTATTAGGGAAATTTTTGCATTGATTAAATTGAATGGCGGATCTTGATTTATCTAAAGTATAACGCCCTTGTTTGGTATTAGAAAGTGAACCAATGACATCATGTGCATCTCGTAATAAAAAATCAGTAAGATCAATTTTTATGGGTTGAGTTCCTGTACCAACCATCTGAAAACCCCAGATTACGGATTGAGCAAATGCTTCTTCCACCGCTTGTACTTCCATTGGGTTTTCACTAATTGCTCGATAAGTAGCATTGGGTTCGATCAGTAATATTTTGGGGCCACGACGAATAAATTTTACAATTTTAGTATCACCTAATTGTCCTCGATCTAAACCAATATCATTTGATCCAACACCAGAAGGAAGCGATCCTTGATATAGGAATTCCTCTTCTAAATTAGCAATCTCTAAAAAGATTTTTCCCGTTTTTTTATCATAAGAATAATTAAAAAATCCATCAAGCCTTTGATTGGTAGTGGAAGTAGTCGGATTGATTTTCGGTTCAACTTTAGGTCTTTTATTTTTCCTAATTTGCCCAAATACAGAAGTGGTCATAAATAAAGCGAACCAAAAAAGGATGATTTTGATTTTCATATGATATATATAATATTTGAAATGATTTTCATGTAAAATAAGTAATTTGCAGCATTGTTGAATTGAACTTTACTTTTTTTATTCAAATTAAATTGAAAAGCTTCGTTGTCGGTTGATTTAATGAGT
>JAHDCJ010000063.1:0-7828 GCA_020629935.1 Saprospiraceae bacterium
CTTAATCAAGCTATTCCTATAGGAGATTTTCAAATCACTTTTATAAAATCTCGCCATTGGCAATACCCTGATGCCAAGCAACGGGCTTTACTTTTAGACCAAGATATTGAAGCTCCAATTCAAACACCTGCTTCCATTTATGATTATAAAGAAGGGATAAGTTATACTTTATTAATTCAACATGAAAATACCAACATTGCCATTCAAGGTAGTGCGGGTTTTAAAGAAAATAGTATTAAGAATTTCGATGCAGATATTTTATTTTTTGCGATTGCGGGTTTAGAAGTCATGGACGATACCTATAATCAAAATTATCAACAACATGTCATTGATGCGACTAACCCAGAAGTCATTATTCCAATCCATTGGGATGACTTTACCGTACCCCTTCATCGAGGATTAAAAACAACGCATAGTCTTTTTAATCTCAAATTTGGTTCTGATCTTAGTCAAGCATTTGAGATTGTAGAAAAAAATAATTTATCAAAAAACAGACGTATTACTGTCCTTCCATTATGGGATAAAATAGAAGTCAACGAACTACTAAAATAATGCAAAATGAAATTGATTTTTAGTTGATTTTTTTGTATCTTAAAGTTCTAAAGAAAAGACGAAAAAAGTCGTTTTAAATCTTCTTTTTTTCGACATTATTTCATGCTTTAAAAAATATAAAAGCGAATGCTCAATCTATATCTTACCTTTGATGGCACTTGTGAAGAAGCCTTCGATTTTTACCAAAAAGTCTTTAATGGGAAAATACTTGTTCAAGGAAGATTTAGCGAAATGCCCACCAAACATCCCATTCCAGAAGAAGAAAAAAATAGAATTATGCATACCCGTCTCGATCTTGGTGATGGCACCGTGATTATGGGTAGTGATAGTTCCGCTGCTTTTGGTCCATTGCCTGTAGTGGGTACTCATATGGCAATCTCCATAAGCCCTCAATCCGAAGCTCATGCGGATGAAATATTTAATGGTTTAGCCGAAGGCGGTAAAATCACTATGCCTTTAGCCAAAACATTTTGGAATGCCTATTATGGAAAATTAACCGATAAATTCGGAATCCAATGGATGGTCAATTATGAATATCCTGCGGACGGAAGTTAAGTAATCAATTTAGTATTAGGATAGAATAAATGATAGTTCATTAAATATTGATTTATGTTGTCCTAGTACTTACCTTTAAAATTTAGGTTTATGAAAAAAGCAATCACTTTAGATCATCCAATTATCTTTCTGGGCTTGCCCCTAGCTCTTATTGCCTTTACGGTTTTACTCACTTATAGCAAAGCTTTTCAGTTACAGCCCAATTCCTTAACTACAGCGATTACTCTTGATCTTTTAATTACCATTCCTTTCGTTTATTTTTTACTTATTCGAAAAAAAGACATTCCTAAGTTTACTGTGTTTACGATGTTCATTGTAGGACTTATTACCGCAAGTTTAATCCTACCTACCAGTCAACGTAGTCTTTTAGATTGGGTAATGACTTATATCTTACCCATCGTAGAAACGACCGTTTTAATCACTCTTATTTATAAAGTGGTCAAAATTAATAAAGCCTATAAAACACAGAAATTAGACAATCCCGATTTCTTTAATACCATTACACAAGCCGCTACCGAAATTCTTCCTGGACGAGTCGGAAAATTATTGGCAACTGAAGTATCGGTCATTCATTATGCTTTATTAAATTGGAAAAAAAGACCGCTAAAAATCAATGAATATACTTACCACAAAAAGAGTGGAATCATTATGATTTTGTCTTTTCTCCTAGCTTTATTATTAGTGGAGACTTTGGTATTGCACGTCGTAGTAGAAAAATGGAATGTCACCGTAGCTTGGGTGCTCACTTTTCTTAGTTTGTATACTATGATCCAGTTTATCGGGATTATGCGCTCTATGAATAAACGTCCCATCTTTTTAGACAAGGATAATGGTTTACTTCATTTGAAATATGGTTTTTATAGTCAAACTACATTGCCCATTAAAGCCATTGATCGTATCGAATTTACAACCCGTACACTTCCTGAAGAGCAACAAGTCATTAAGCTATCTCCAGTAGGCGATATTGATAGTCATAACATCGTCTTGTATCTTAATGAAGAACAAATACTTGATAAGTTTTATGGATTTACCAAGACCTTCAAAACCATTGCTTTTTTTGTCGATGACAAAGAAAAATTTGGTAATGAATTACAAGAAATGATCACATGTTAATTTTATAATAAAAAACGGAAAGTATCCTTTCGATTGCTTAACTTTGTATAAAATTAAAACTCATGAAAAATAAATTGATTCTTATTACGTTTAGTATTTTTGCACTTTCTTTTAGCCTAAGTGCACAAAGTTGTTGCAAAGACAAAACTTCAAGCTGCAAGGAGAAAAAAGCAGAAGCAAAAACCATTTCTAAAATGACTAGCAATGAAGTGGCTACCTTTAAAGTCTATGGTAATTGTGGTATGTGTAAACAAACTATCGAAAATGCTGCAAAAAAAGTAGCTACCGTAAAATCTGCCGAATGGAATCAAGAAACAGGTCAAATGACGGTAGCATTTAATGCTAAAAAAGTTAATCTAACCGACATTAAGCAAGAAATTGCAAATGCAGGTTATGATAGTGATTCTCATCGAGCAAAAGATGAAGTCTATAGTAATTTGCACGGTTGCTGTAAATACGATCGACCTACGAACTAAGGTTCGAGCAAAGAAAAATTAAAAAAAGACCAACCATTTCTCATGTGTTGGTCTTTTTTTTATGCTTTTCATCAAGAGAGTACTCTTCACATTTACAAAAAGAAATTGATTCTTCGATATCGTTTCTTTAGTCAAACTTCATGCTAAAAGTGATTCTAACCGTTTAATCTACTTCAGTTCCTTCAAACTCAATTCTTGAATCATTGATATTCACCAATTCATCTAACTCATAAATATTTTTATACCCATATCCATATAGATTAATATAAGTGGGTATATTTAATGCAAGCATTACGGGTTTTCTATTAGACAATATTTGAGTTTCCATAGTATTAGAACTGCGTTGAACTAATGATCCAATCGATGGCGGTGCGGATACTTTCGATGCAAATTCAACTTGATCGCCTTCAAAATTATTATTACAATAAATCAAAATTTTGGTATTTTGATCGGGAATTAATTCCAACAAATTTTCTTGAGTAAAATCATTAAACCCTAAGTGAATCGCTCCCTTTAAATGTTTTCTTTTATAACGAAATTCAGAACGAGTATCTAAAACAACTACTTTCTTTTTTTTACTCATTTTCAAAAAGTCATCTAGATCAATCAATCGTTTTGCGCGATGGCTTTCTACCTCAGCTACAAGGTTTTTAAAATCATCAAAATCAGCTAGAGACTTTGGATAATCTTTCTCAGTAATTATTTCTTCAGAAGTAGTGTTTGGAATGAGCGACATAGAAAATACACCCGCCAAACCCAAAACCGTAATTATTATTAAATTTTTCATTTTAGTTTATTTAAAAAATGTTCATTAAGATGTTTTTTAAAATCTATGTTTTTCAAAAAACGATGATTAAAATTACAAAAAATTAAACAATTGTTATTGAAGCAAAACGCTTTACCTGATTAATCTATTGTATTTATAAAACAAATACCACTCATCACTTTTTATGACCACTCATAATAATTTACTACTTTCAAGTGTTGATTCCTCCTACATTGTAAGAAAAAACAACGAATCATGAAAAAACTAATCATCTTTATCATCAGTTTAATCGTTTTAGCTTTCCAAGGACACGCAAACGATATCATCGGAGAATGGAGCGGTACCTTAGAAGTACAAGGCACACCACTTACTATTATCTTTCACATTGCAGAAGAAGACGGAATCTATAAAACAACAATGGATAGCCCAGACCAAGGAGCCAAAGGATTACCTACAGACGAAACAACCTTCGAAAACCAAAAACTCAGCATTTCTTCTGAAAAAATGTATATGCTTTATGAAGCTGAATTAAATAAAGAAGGAAACGAACTTACGGGAACATTCAACCAAGGGCCAATGGAACTTCCTTTAAATTTGACTAAAGCCGAAGGTGAAGGGCGTTCCAATCTTCGACCTCAAGATCCAGTTGATTTTCCTTATATACAAGAAGAAGTTACCTTTAAAAACAAAACTGGTGGAAATCATCAACTTGCAGGTACGTTAACTATGCCTGAAAATAATAAATTTGAAAAAGTAGTGATCTTAGTTTCTGGATCTGGCCCACAAAATCGAGATGAAGAAGTTGCACAATTTAACCACCGCCCTTTCTTAGTTTTATCTGATCATTTAACAAGAAATGGAATTGCTGTTCTTCGCTACGATGATCGAGGAGTCAATGAATCGGAAGGTGATTATCGAACGGCTACTTCCAAAGATTTTGCCTCTGATGTCGATGCCGCGGTAAGCTATTTATGTAATCGAAAAGATATGAAGAACAAACAGATTGGTATTGCGGGGCATAGTGAAGGCGGAATGATTGCCCCCATCGTTGCAAGTGAAAATAAAGCGGTAGATTTTATCGTCTTACTTGCTGGACCGGGAACAGCAATTCCTGAATTATTGATGGCGCAATCTGAAAAAATTGGTAAAGCCGAAGGCGCTCCTCCTGCCGTGTTGGAAGCAAATGCTAAAATTTTAGGTCCTGCCTACGATTATATTAAATCGAATCCGACACATGATAAGGATCAGTTAAGCAAATCTCTTTTTCAAATCATCGATGATAATTTTGATTTCTTTCCTGAGGAAACCAAAAAAGAAATTGGCGCAGATCGAAAATCGTTTATTGAGTCTCAAGTAAATACGCTTACAAGCGATTGGTTCTTATATTTTTTACGATTTGAACCTGCACAATATTTATCAAAAGTAAAATGCCCTGTATTAGCCATTAACGGATCATTAGATTTACAAGTACCCGCAAAAGAAAACTTAGCAGCCATTAAAGCCGCTTTGAAAAAAGCAAAGAACAAGCAGGTAACAATTAAAGAATTTGAAAATCAAAATCACTTATTCCAAGAAGCAAAGACTGGAGCACCTTCAGAATATAAAACAATAGAAGAAACCTTTAATGAAGGTACTATGGAATATATTTCTAATTGGATAAATAAGATTTAAAACCAATGGTCAAAACAGGAAATAAGAATTTTTGGATTGCTCAAAGTATTGGATGGTTAAGTATCGCCTTGTCGAATTTCACCGTCCAATACTTAGCGGGCTTCTCCTTTCAAATGCTTTTAATCAATACCGTATTGCCTTTTGCCTTTGGTTTTTTAATCACTACATTATATCGCAGTTGGATAAAAAAAATCAATTGGAAACATTGGTCTTTACCTAAAACCATCGGATTAATTTCAGGCTCTACCCTTTTACAAACTTTTATTTTTATTAGTATCTTATTTGGACTAATCAGTTATCTTTTAGGTATTCAAGAACTTGAAACTCCTAAAATTTTATCCAATGCTTTTATTTTCGGCATCATCTTTTTAGCATGGAATTTAATTTATTTTTCTATTCACTACTTCAATAATTGGCATTACTCTGAAATTGAAAAATGGCAATTGGTCGCCGAAATGAAAGATGCTCAATTGGGCTCACTAAAAGCACAAATTAATCCACACTTTATTTTTAATGCCATCAATAATATTCGTTCTTTAATTTTAGAAGACAAAGAAAAGGCAAGAGATATGTTGCTTAATTTTTCCGATCTGTTTAGGTATTCTCTAAAACATTCAGGACAAGAAACCGTCAAGTTAAAAGAAGAGTTGGAAATAGTCAATCAATACTTAGAATTGCTCTCCATTCAATTTGAAGATAAGCTTCAATATAGTTTAAACATTGATGATCATTTATTAGAAAAAGAAGTTCCTCCAATGATTTTACAAATGCTTATTGAAAATGCTATAAAACACGGAATATCGCAATTTAAAGAAGGAGGAAAAATACAAATTGAAATTTATCCTAAAGCCGATTATTTTTATATCGATGTAAAAAACACAGGAAGTTTAAATTCCAAAACTTCTTTGGGTGAACGGCTCGGTGTCGGTCTTGAAAATATCAAAAGACGACTAGATCTTATCTATAATGGACATGCCAACTTTCATATGAGTGAAGCTCAAAATTTAGTCATTGCAAGTATAAAAATTCCTATCTAATGCCCAATTGTTTAGTAGTAGAAGATTCTCGCTTAGCTCGAAAAGAACTCGTGCAATTATTAAAAAAGCTAGATCAGTTTGAAGAAATTCATGAAGCACAAGATGCCGAAGAAGCATTGATCGCGCTCGAGGAATTTGATCCAGAAGTCGTATTTCTAGACATTCATTTACCCGGCAAAAATGGCTTTGAGTTTTTAGAAAGCCTAGATCATATTCCACAAGTTATTTTTACTACGGCCTACGACGAATATGCCATCAAATCATTTGATTATAATGCGATAGATTATCTACTCAAACCCATAAAAAAAGATCGTTTAATTAAGGCGATTGATAAACTGGACTTAAATACTTCTAAGCAATCAAATATTCAATTGCAACAAGTTTTTGTTCGAGATGGTGAAAAATGTTGGTTTGTCAAATTAGAAGATATTCGTCTTTTTGAATCCGTAGGAAATTATGCTAAAGTCTATTTTGAATCTGAAAAACCAATGATTCAAAAATCCTTATCCTACCTAGAATCAGTACTTGATGAAAATACCTTTTTCAGAGTCAACCGACAACAAATTATTAATCTTCAATTTATAGATAAAATAGATACTTGGTTTAATGGCAAGTTGAAAATCAAACTAAAGACAGGCGAAGCAATTGAAGTAAGTCGTCGACAATCGCATAAAATAAAACAGTTATTTAGTTTATAAGTCCTAAGACTTTGTTTTTATTCTTTTTTTTAAAAAATATTCAATCGACATGGGGGGATCGAATTTTTGAAATGTCCTGTAGTCGAAAGGGGAAAAAAACGACCCAACATTTTCCCTGATTTTATCCATTAAAAAAAAGAAAGTTATGACTAAATTAAAATTATGGCCAATTGCCTTGTTGTTATTCACTGTAGCCCTTTTATCCTCTTGTGAAAAAGAAAACCTAAACGAAAACGCCCCAAATCAAAATGAAATTTCTAATGTAACCACTCAAGCTATTGCCGCCGCCGCAAGTAGTAAAAACGCTAGTGATGAAGAAGATTGTGGATGTTATAGTGTTTTTGAAAATATTGATTTCGAAGCTAGTGACGAAGATATTGAAGCTGCTATCGATGCCGTACTCGCTTCTATGACAGAGGAAGAAGTAGAGGCATTATTTACTCCCGTTTGTGTAGATGGAGAAATCTACGAAAGCGCATGTATCGCCGATTGTGAAGGCGTCACTGGCTATGCCATTTGTACCGAAGAAGAACTAGGTGATGATTACTTCTGGGATGAATTAGGCTGTGAAGAAGACATCGAATTTCCTTTTGAAGTCGAGTTACCTAATGGTTCTTCAGTAACTGTTAATTCTTATGATGAGTTATTTGATTTATTAGATGAATGGTATGGAGGTGATTGGGACGAAGAAAATTGGGACGAAGAAGATTGCTATGAGCTGGTATATCCAGTAACCATTATTAATACTGATGGAACTGAAACCACCGTAAATAGTGAGGAAGAATTGGAACAATTATATGATGAATATTTCGAAACCGAAGGAGAAGAAGAGGAAGATTTCCCATACATTGCTTATCCTTTTGATGTAATTGATGAGGAAGGAAATACCATAACCGTAAATAGTGAAGAAGAGGAATACGATCTATACGATAACTGTGAAGAATGGGATGAAGAATGGGA
>JAHDCJ010000063.1:7928-31216 GCA_020629935.1 Saprospiraceae bacterium
GAAATTTGTTTTGATCTTGTATATCCTATCCAACTTACCAATCCTTCAGGTGAAGTAATCACTGTAAATTCAGAGGAAGAACTTGAAGCACTTTTTGACAATATTGAAAATGAAGAAGATTGTCCAGAAATTGTCTATCCTTATGATATTGTCTTTGATGATGGTATGACGATTACCATTACCAATGAAGCAGAGGAAGAGGAAGCCTTTGATGTATGTTTTGATGACATTAGTGTAGACGAAGGCAGCAACAATACAGTAAACACTTCATTAAGTCAACGATTACAAAATCAACCCGATCTAAGAAGCAAAGTCAATCGTTTTAGAGCAAGCCATTAATCTGGGCATTAAGATCATTAAATCCCTGAGGCCAGTTACGTAATTTATGACAAAAATTGTCGATATTGAGATTGCGTTCATAGTTACTTAGCTGGCCTTTCTTTTGAAAAGTTTAATTAAACCAAAACCTAAACATATTATCAAACCGATCGAAAAACAATGGGTGATTGCACTCAAAAATGGGGATGAACATGCCTTAAAAGCGATCTTCAATCAATACTACAAATACTTGATTGTAACCGCTAATAATTATATAGGAGATGATCAAAAGGCTAAAGATATTGTACAAGATATATTCTTTGAACTTTGGAAAAAAAGAACTCAAATCAATGTACAATCTTCACTAAAAGCTTACTTAAGAAGAGCGGCAATTAATCGATCATTAAACTATATAAAAAGTAGCCGACGCTTCCAATTTGGAGATACCGTATTAGACATGGAATTAAAAGATCGAGAAGAACGAATAGACGAAGTACTCGAAGCCAACGATCTACAACAAGTAATTAATCACACCATTGATCAACTCCCCGCACGTTGTCGCTTAGTATTCTTATTAAGTAGAAAGGAGAATTTCTCCCATAAAAAAATTGCTGCGGAATTAAATATTTCTATGAAAACCATAGAAAATCAAATTACCAAAGCATTGAAATTGATTCGAAAATCAGTGGAAAAATATGGCGTCAATCCATTCTTTCTTCTCCTTGGATTTTTAAACTTTTAATCCTTCCAACAAGCAAATTCCTATGAATAAAGATATTTACATATTACTAATTTACAAACAACTGAAAGGCGAAATTTCTCCCGAAGAAAAACAACAACTTGTTATCTGGTTGGCGGAAGATTCCAAACATCAGGAAATCGAAAAAAACATCACCTCGGATTGGGAAAAATCTCAACATTATAATTCCGATGTAAGTGTAGATTTAGAAAAAGAATTTTCTTTTTTAAAAGAAAGAATTGCTGCCGATCAGGAAGATACTACAAATAACAAAATCGTTAAACTTAAACCCAATAGGACAAAATGGTTGGTTGCTGCTGCTTCCATTGCCTTACTCATTTTCGCTGGAATTGGCTTATGGAATTGGAATCCTTCCAACGTAGATGGTCTTTTTGTAGAAACAAAGACCAATGAAGAAAAAATGGTCACCTTATCCGACGGAACTAAAATATGGTTAAACCAAAATTCTCGTTTAGATTATCCAATTAATTTTTCTAATCCACAACGAATAGTACAATTAAAAGGAGAAGCTTTTTTTGAGGTAGCACATAACCCCGAAAAACCGTTTATCGTAGAAACCGCAAATACAAACACCACCGTTCTTGGCACCTCTTTCAACTTAAAGGAATCTACTGAAAACAAGCTAACCGAAGTCATGCTTTATACTGGCAAAGTGCGTTTTGAAAATAAAGAAAAAAAGCAAATCGTAGCACTTCATCCCGGTCAACGTGCGACCTATCATAACCAACAAAAAAAGATGGATCCACCAAAAAATGGAAACCCAAACATCAATTCTTGGAAAAGTAAGGTATTGGAATTTAGAGATGTCCCTTTGGAACAAGTCTTTCAAGATTTAAGTCAACATTTTAAAGTAGACATTTCTTATTTGGCAAATACTATGAAAACTTGTAGATTTAATGGCCGATATGCAGATCCAATATTGAGTAATATTTTAAAAGATATTTCCAAAATGTATCAAACTAAAATTGTAGAAATTGCTAAGGATCAATTTGAAGTGCAAGGAGGCACTTGCTTGATAAAATAAAATATTGCATGGGTAAAAAGCCATACGTACACGTACATATTACCATGTTTTTATTGCTCTGCGGAATTCAATTTCTTGCAGGGCAATCTTTGTTGGATAAAGAAATTAATTTTAAAACACAACAGACTTCCATTCCCGATGCGCTTTTCCTTTTGAGCGAACAAACGAATTTAACCATCTCTTTTGACAGCGCTATTTTTCCAAAAAATAAAAAAATATCTATAAACGAAACGGCTTCAATCGAAAGCATTTTATCACAATGTCTTAAAGATTACCATATCCAATATGAGCTTGATGGCAAGACCATATTATTGCAAGCCAAACAACGAATAAAATTAACCTTGAGTGGTTATATTGAAGACGCATCTACAGGAGAAAAATTAATTGGGGCTAATGTATATCACCCCAAATCAGGCAAAGGGACTTCTAGTAATGAATATGGTTTTTTTAGCCTTACTTTACTTGAAGGCAACTACAATATTGAATTTTCTTATCTCGGTTATCAAATAGAAAGTCAATCTATTGTTCTTGATAAAAATCAACGATTAAAAATTCGAATGAAGCCATCGCTTACCTTAGCGGAAATTGTAGTGGTCGCTTCTTCAAAAGAGGCTTCCTCGTTGCATAAAAATATGAATTCAGAAAGCCTGACTAAATTAAATCCATCGAAAAATACTGCGGCCGTTTCACTTGGAGGAGAACTTGATATTTTACAACACACTTATGCTTTAGCAGGAGTAGAAACAGGGCCAGACGGTTTTGGAGGCATGCACGTGCGCGGAGGAGAAGTCGGACAAAATTTAACGTTGATGGATGGTGTCCCAGTATATAATCCTTCCCATACCTTAGGTTTAATTTCCATTTTCAATGCCAATACCGTCAACCATGCGTCCTTTCTAAAAGGAGGTTTTGATGCCAAATATGGCGGTCGAATTTCATCGGTACTAGATGTAAGAACTAAAGAGGGAAACAACCAACGTTTTGCAGGTGAACTACGATTAGGTTTATTATCTTCTAGCCTTTCTTTTGAAGGCCCCATTGTAAAAGATAAGGCTAGTTTTTTTCTTTCCGCTAGACGATCTTTTATCAAACCTTGGATTAGCTTGTACACTATACTAGCAGATGAATTCCCTTCCATCAATTATAATTTTCAAGATTTTAATGCAAAAATAAATGGGAAAATCTCTAAAAAAGATCAACTCTATTTTAGCTTTTACATGGGTGGTGATGTATTTTTAAACGAAGATAATTTTGTAGAAAATTCATTTACTGAAGATGGAAACACCTTTGAAGTAACAGACAATTTCACTCAGCGATTGACTTGGGGAAATCTCATTTCTTCTTTACGATGGAACCATCAATATGGTCCTAAATTATTTAGCAACTTAACTGCGACTTATAGTCGATATAAATACGATAATTTTTCAGGAACTACATTCACTTCTTTGGCAATAGAAACAGAGGAGGAGAATAATTCGGATGCTTACTTAGAAGTACAATCTAATATTATAGAACGCACCCTAAAGCTAGATTATGACTATTCACTTTCGCCTATACATCATTTAACCTTTGGTGGTAGTTTTCAGCATAGAGGCTTTGACTCTGGAATTTTATATGCAGATGATTTTGAATCAGAATTGGATTCCGCAGAAGCTTTTCTTGAAGAATTATTTGAAGAAAATTATTATAATGCCAATGAATTTGCCTTATATGTGCAAGATGAAATAGACCTACAAAAACTATCCTTAAAATTGGGCATTCGCAGTACAGGATTTAAAACGGAAGATAAAACGTACTACGCTTTAGAACCTCGATTTTCAATAGCCTATCGATTTAATCCTAAAATAGAATGGAATGCTTCGGCTACTTATATGACGCAATATGTACACTTACTTTCTTCCTTTGGTGCAGGTTTGCCCAATGACATTTGGGCGCCGTCTACAGACTTTATTAAACCCCAACGATCTTGGCAATTTACGATGGGAACACATTGGAAAATCACTAAAGGTTTAAGCTTCCATTCAGAGTTTTATTATAAAAACATGAATCAACTTATTGCTTATGGCGAAGGTATAATTGGTCCACAACTTACCGAAGTAAACCCAGAAGATTGGGAAGAAGAAATTGTACAAGGCACAGGCGAAAGCTATGGTTGGGAAAATACCTTAAGGCAAAAATCGTCAAGGTATTCTTTGGGATTAAATTACACCCTATCTAAATCCACAAGAACTTTTGCAGCATTAAATCAAGGGCAAGCCTTCCCTTTTTCTTTTGATCAAAGACATGCAATTAACACCTTTGTAAATTATAAAATTTCAGATAAAATTCATCTCTCCTCTACTTGGGAATTTGGTAGTGGTCGCCCGATTACCTTAATACGTAGTGCAGAAGGTAATTTTTTGTTTGGAGAAAATTTCCAAGAAGTAGAAACGTTAAGTAGTAAAAATGAATATCGCTTATCACCAAACCACAAATTAAATATTGGTTTTGATTTTTACTTTCGAAAAAAATGGGGAGGACACCAATTTTCTTTAGGCACATACAACACTTATAATCGACAAAACACACTTTACGAATACTATGCTACCGACTTTGAAAACTCACAAAATTCGAGTCTTAGAAAAGTATCCTTACTCCCCATTTTGCCGACCATTAGTTATCGAATATTTTTCGAATAAAAGAAAAGGAATAATCCTAAACCAATGATTCGCCCCCCTTTTCCCTAGACCACACTTTTTTCTTATCTTTAGCCATACCATTAACAATTGGTAAGTTTTTTGTTACTTTTTTCAAAATAAAAACATGAAGTAATATGCTTGAACTAAGACCCGTTTGTGAAACTTGTGCGAAATCACTTCCTCCAGATAGTACCGAAGCTATGATATGTACTTATGAATGTACATTCTGCAAAGATTGCGTAGATAATTTACTACAAAATGTGTGTCCAAATTGTGGCGGTGGATTTGTACCTCGGCCTATACGACCCAAAGAAGAATTATTGGCTCGTCCTGCGAAAACGGAACCCTTTACCCAAGCATTGAACAAAGAAAGGCACGCTGCCTATTTAAAAAAATATTTGGATGTCAAACCAGAAAATCGATAAACTGATGATCAAAAAATTACTTTTCCTCCTTGCCTTAAGTTATATTTCATTTAGTAGTCTTTCGGCGCAAAGTCCACTTTGTATTGTACAAACCGACATGCTCGGACTGCCTATTTTCGAGACGACATTTATTAATGAAAAAGGGGAAATTCTTTTTCAATTACCCGAAGGCCATTTTCCTGAATATAAATTCCCAGACCAAGGAATGTTATTAAATCGCCTCGATGATTCGAGGGCACGATTGAATCCTTTTAATGAAGGAATCGCAGTAATAAAAACCAAAGAGAATCAATTTTATTGGATCAATGAACGCGGACAAACTGTAGCTAACTTTGAAAAACAATATAGCAGAATGAGTCCGATGATTAATGGCTTTGTATTGGCTTGGATAAAAGATAAAGAAACAAAAAAAGAGCGGATGCTTTATTTAGATCAAGAAGGGAATCCGGCCTTTAAAGATTTAACTTTTTATAAAGCGAATTCCTTTTCTTCTGGTTATGCTTTAGTACAAGAAGAAAACAATACTGATTGGACTTATTTAAATACTTCAGGTGTCATTGGCAATCCAATTCAAGGAATCAAAGAAGCGGATATCCGAAGAGCGTTTGATTTTAATAATGGTTATGCGCGAATAGATTTAAATCCTAAATCTATGGGCATTCCTGGCAATCAAGTATACATAAACAAGGAAGGAAAAGTGATTTTTGACATCAATGAACGGTTTCCAAATCGTCCTTCGAATATCAATACTCGTGTAGATCAAAATATCTTATGTGTAGATTTTAAAGATCCAGACAGTCAATTCAAACAGGTGATTTGTATAGATGAAGAAGGAAATGAATTGCTCAATAAGAAACGAATTCGAAACCTTTCTAACTTTAAAAATGGTCATGCTTCGTTTATGCAATATGAAGAAGTGATTAAAGATAATGCCACTTATCATTTACTCAATAATAAAGGGGAAACGAAAAAAGTTGATTTTCCAGAATATGTAATTTGGAAAGGATTTCAATATTATGGTTTTTGGGAATGCCACACCTTTAGAGAAAATCAAAGTATGCATACCTCTATCTTACAGGTAGAACCAATGCAAATGTTATTTGAAACCAAAGATCTAATTCTCGCCCATACGAACGAGTTTATTTTAACGAAAAATGAACGCTCTAAAATCCATTACCTACATAACCGTAAAGGGGATTTGATTTGGGAAACCCCTCCTCATCAACGAGCATTTAAATCTGTTGAAGAAGCCTTACCTTTTAAAGAAATCATAAAAAAATATACGGTACGAAATGCCAATGATTTTGACAATGGTTTATTTCAATTAGTAAACTTAGAGGAATTGACCTTAACCAAATTAAAATTAGATGCCATTCCTAGTGGGCTTTCACAATTAAAAAAATTAAAACAATTAGAGATTAAAGGCTTACCAAGATTAAATCAGTTACCTAAAGATTTAGCCGAGATGCCGAGCTTAGAAAAAATAACCATCCACCGATCTGGAACCGCCATTGAAGGCTTAAAATACATTATTGAAAATAGTCGATCTTTAAAAGAAGTCTACTTAAGTAATGTGACCAATATCAGCCAAGCTTATGTGGCAGAAATGAAACGTAAAAAACCTCAACTAAAATTCGTAAATTGGATGGGCTCTAATGGAGAAGCCCCAATGATAGAACCCGTTCCAGATAATCGAAATAAATAATAAACGATGGAAGAAGGATTATTAAAACAAACCGGAAAACCTTTATCCCATTGGATAAAAATCGTTAAAGATTCAAAAATCGAAAAGCATAAAGCGATTATTGATTTCTTAAAAGCCGAGCATGGTAAATTATATGAGCAAAACCACTTCAGATATTGACCAATTTCAAATTTATTGGCAAGCTTTTGATCAAAAAGAATTTACAGTTAATAAAACAGAAACGGATATTAAATGGATTTTGTATCGAGTAAAAGCACAAGAAGAATCTTTAAGTCAATTTATTATTGAAAACAAAGATCGGATCATAATTCCTAAATATTTCATCAATGGAATTGACTTTTCTACTTGGTGCAATGCCAATCTCTATGGGGGTGAAATTCTCGATACTCCACTACATCTACAAAATGCATTGTTTGTTTTTCATCAAGGAAATTACAAATTCCTTCCCTCTTTAAAATTAACCCTCTATCAATTACTCGGCCACAAAATTAATTTGACTAAGCTCAAAGAATTTGGATTTGATTTGGAAAATAAAAATATCAACTGGTTGGAAATAGAAAGAGAAGAAAATGAAGATATTCCATTATATTGTTGCGGATGTGGCGATCGAATGTGTGGGTATTTTCCTTTGAAAATCACAAAAAAAACACATAGCATTGAATGGGAATTTTCATCCGAACATCCAAGTTTTCATTTTGAAATCAATGCCTATCAAAAGGAATTTCAAGAGTTAATGGATTATCTGCAATTTACAATTTAGCATAGGCCAAAGCAATCTTTGAGGCTAACTTCGCATTGGCAATAACCAACTCGATATTAGAAACTAAACTTTTCCCTTTAGAAAGAGATTCTACTCGACTTAACAAAAAAGGCGTAAGTGCTTTGCCTTTAATTCCCTTTTGTTCTGCCTCCAATATCGCTTGATCAATTAAACCATTAATGTACTCTGGTTCCATAGAAAAATCCTTTGGAATCGGATTGGCAATTAAAGCCCCACCATCTAATTTCAACTCCCATTTTGCTTTTAATAAAGCCGCAATTTCCATAGGATCATCTAAAGAAAAGTCTACCCCGAAATTACTTGATCGGGTATAAAACGCAGGAAAGATATCCGTTTGATAACCAATCACTGGCACTCCCATAGTTTCTAAGTATTCTAGGGTAAGTCCGATATCTAAAATTGATTTTACCCCTGCGCTAATCACCGCCACATTGGTCTTTGCTAATTCTTGAAGATCCGCAGAAATATCCATCGTCTCTGTCGCTTTTCGATGTACACCGCCTACCCCACCTGTAGCAAAAAAACGAATACCTGCAAGCTGTGCAATAATCATGGTAGAAGCTACAGTAGTCGCTCCATCCTTTTTTTTCGCTACTACAAAAGGTAAATCTCTACGACTACATTTCATCACCGCTTCACCTTGTTTTCCCATATGTTCTATTTCTTCATGACTTAAACCCGCGGTTAAACGTCCTGCAATAATACCTATGGTAGCTGGAATTGCCCCTGCATCACGCACTGCTTGTTCTACTTTTAAAGCAGTCGCTACGTTTTGAGGATAAGGCATTCCATGAGAAATAATTGTGGACTCCAAAGCAACGACTGCTTGCTTATTGGCTAGCGCATTTTTGACTTCTTCGTTAATTACAACTTGCGTATTCATGAAACAAATTTAAATAAAAAAAGCCGCCCTGCAACAGGGCGGCCTAATTGGGTGACAAGGTTTAAAATTATTTAGACTTAACAGAGCTAATTACATTATGGTATTCTCCATTAATTAATTGTATAAAATAAGTTCCTTTCGCAAGGTTTAATTGGCTTAGGTTCCAATCTACTTGATGTGTTCCTAAACCTAAATCCGTTACTTCTTTTTGGGCTAATAATCGACCATAAGCATCGGTAATTCGAACAAAGCTCGGTGCATCGATTAACAATTCTACATTCAATTGTACTTCATCCGCTAAAGGATTTGGGTAGACAGAAAGTGCAGGTTGAATGGCATCCATTACTGGACCGACAAAACTTCTTGCTCTAACTGCAAAACCAGTAACTAAAGTCTTCTTAAATGTTTCTCCTTCTACTTGGATAGACACATTATATAATCCTTCATTTAAACCAGAAGGAATTTGAATGTCAAATGTATGATCCGCATTCGCTTCTAAATTAAGGACTAAGCTTTCGCCATTTTCAATTTTGTTTCCTTCAAGATCGGCAGTGTTTCGGATAACCACAGAAGCCGTAGGTGCAATATCTGTAGCTTGAAAATTATCTACACTCAAACCTAATTGAATAGCCTCATTGGCTTCGAAAGAAGTGTTGGATGGATTCAATCCACTTTCGTAATGTAACGTAGCTCCTTGCTCATAACCTACAAAAGCTAAATATTCTTTTGCCGAAGACTCAATTTCAAAATTTCCTGCTTCAAAATCAGTTAACTTAAGCATACTTACATAACCTTTTCCTGTCGTATTTTTATGCTGAGAAAAAGTAGGTGTTTCCATTGATTTTTTCACACCATTTGGCATTTTCTTAGATATCGTTACGGTAGGATTTGCTTCTGCATGAATCAAAGTAATTTCAATATCTTTTGCACCTTTCTCAATAGCAAATTCTTTATTATTATCTTTTGAAGTTATAATTTGATAATTACTTGCTGCATTAAATACTGGGTTGCTTAATTCATTTTGTTCATTCGGATTACTTGTTGGCATCAACGGGGTTATGAAAAATGGTTTTACCCAATCCCATACTTTCCAACTCATAGCAATATCAATATGATCGGTTAATCCACTAGGGTTTCCATAACCAGGAGCCCATACTTCAAATCCACCTGGTCGAGTAGAACTGTAATAAGGTGTTACCCCATCGTTTCCTCCATTAAAGGCATTTCCTCCCATAAAGTTAAGTATGATTCCTCCTACGGTAATGGTCGGTGAAAGGATGGTAGTTCCAGCAGCATATCCCCAACCGCCAAAATTGATAAATTTGTTTGGTTCATTATCTGGATGGCTATCGGCATCTGGCCGTCCAACACCTGTCATATAATAAGTAGTAGAAGTGGCCGTACCTTGACCTAAACCGATAAGATCAACTAAATCACTTAAGATGAACGTAGTTTCTGCGATATCCGCTAAGCCTGTTCCCCAGAAAGGAGTTCCTAATGTAATTACTCGATTTACTTTATCGTGCTTTCCCTGAAAAAGCATGGCCGCTTCTGAAGCTTTTCCTCCATTGGAGTGGGCGACTAAGATGACGTCGTTTACCCCATATCTTGCCGCAATATCATCAATCATTTCACCTAAAATTTGTCCATTTCGAAGATAACCTCTTCCTCTAGTCATGGCTACAAAAGCCGTACGATATCCATCAAAATAAGCTCGATCATACATATTATTACCAGGAAGAAACCATAGATTAGATAAATCTACAAATCCATGTACAAAAACAATTACTGGTTTGAATGAAGACAAGGCAGGTTCATCACCATAGTAAATTGCACTAGAGTTTATTGAACCAAAAAAAGCAGGTGTTAAAAGCCAAGGATGAGGTAAGTCGTATTCTGCATAGTTATTTACCTGTGCTGAAGTGGTATTAGAAATACCTACGAGCATAGATAATGTAAAAAAACAAAGGAGAATTCTTTTCATAACTGTACGTTTTAGAATGGGCTAACAATAAATAGTTTTGGTATGCAAAAATAATAAAAAGTGACATATGTTATTCAATGCAAGCATTGTTTTTTGTCTATTTCTAGTAAAAATCAGGTTTTTTTAGTGATTTTCTTTAAAATTTTGAGGCTCGACTTATTCATTGAGTACAGAAAACCGGGTTCATAATCATTAAATCCGATTAAATACAATCCAGGGAATTGCGGTTGTATCCAACTTGAAGGCATGTTTAAATGATTATATATGGAATTGGCTTTTGGAAAAAAGTCTTCTATTTTTGAGGCATATCCTGTAGCTAAAATTACCGCATCAAATGGTTTTCGGGTACTATCTGTAAACTCAATTTCTTCTTTAGAAAATCGTTGAATTCCGGGTAAAACGTGCACCTTATTGGCTTTTATTAATTCTAAAGTTCCTACATCGATCATTGGGGTTTTCCCTGTCAATCGAATTTGTTGTGAGGCCGCATAAGGCGCTTTGCGGAGGCCGTACACGGACAAATCACCTACTGTAATTTTAGAGAAAATTTTCGCAAGTGAATCTCCAATAAAATGAGGTAGTTTATTAAGCAAAATGGAGGCTGGTTGAAAAGGCCGACCCTTAAAATCTCGTCGAATAATATTCACTTCTCCACGAACTACAATAGATGGTTTCGCTCCATGTTCATGAAGATCAATTGCTAATTCTGCGCCTGTATTTCCAAAGCCGACGACCAAGACTTCTTTTCCTTTTAAGTCTGCTCCATTTTGATAATCTCGACTATGTTTAATTATTCCTTCAAAGGCATCCATGCCTTCCCACTTAGGTATTTTAGGTATTCTATTTAGGCCAGTGGCAAGGATTAAATTTTTAGAATGATAGACTACACCTTCTTTTGTATGACATTCCCATTGTTGATCTTTTTTTTGTTCAATGTGCACAATTTGGGTATTCATCTTTGGATGAATATTTAATGTTTTTGCATAATCAATAAAATAATTAGCCACTTGATCTTTAGGCACATATTTAGGTGCTGAATCTGGAAAACCATGATAAGGTAAAGCAGAATATTTCTTTAATGTATGTAAATGTAATCGATCATAATGCCGAAACCAAGATAGCCCAATTTGATCATTTTCATCCACAATGAGATAGTCCAATCCTGTTTTTTCAAAGCGAGCAGCCATAGCCAAGCCCGCAGGGCCTGCTCCAACAATAAGATTCTCTATGTATGAAATGGTTTGATTTGCCATAAACTTAGCCAAGGATCTGTCGTTTAATTGCTCGTCCTATAAACCGCAATTTTTCTGCTGTTGGAAATCGTTTAATATTGGTCACTACCACTCCCTTTGTTAAAAATGTTTTTTTGGTGTAATCAATTTTCACATCTACTAATACGGGTTGTCCGGTCTTCGACACCTTTAATGCTTCTTCAATGACCTCATCAATTTGATTATCATTGTCCATAGAAATAAAATGTGCTCCTGAAGCAATCGCTACACCTTCTACCTTAATGTCTCCAATAATTGTACAAGTTTTACGATTCAAAGGTATTTTTTGAAACTGCGAAATTTGTCCGAGTTCTCCATCATGAAAAACAAAAACGACAACACCTACACCATAACTTTTTGCGGTAATCAATTCCATTCCCGTCATCATAAATGCGCCATCGCCAACTACGGCCACTACCGTCTTATCAGGGTTAGCTAATTTTACACCAATAGAAGCAGGCACACAAAAGCCCATACAATTAAAGTCCGTTGGAGAGATGAAATGTCTTGATTTTTTTACGGGAAAAAGTTCTGCTGCGAGGAAGGTATGTTTTCCATCATCAACAACTAAGATCGTATCATCAGGCACTTGTTTTCGAAGTGATTTAAAAAAGTAACCAGGAGAGACGATATCCGATTTTTCTCCTTTGGTCCATTCTGCAAAATATTTTTCTTTACCCGTTTTAATTTCATTTGCGATCTGATCTAGATTTCTTCCATTCGCAAAATCTTCGGTTTCTATGGCCTCCCATATCGCTTGCAATGCTTCTTCGGCATCTCCTTCTATTGCAATCTTTGCAGGATAATTTTTGGAAAATACTTCAGGGTTAATATCTATATGAATTAAATCTTCTGGAACAGTCACTCCAAAACTTCCAGTGCCTAGTTCTGAAAAACGAACGCCAATGGCCAACATACAATCGCAACCATCAAACGCTTTTCTTGCCGCAGGTACCGCAGAAGCACCAAAGCCCATTCCTACATGTAACGGATGATCTGCAGGAAAAGCACTAAGTCCTTGAAGCGTGGTAGACACAGGTGCTCTTAATTTATCCGCTATTTTAATTAATAAATCTGTAGCATGGGTTGATCCCCATCCACAATAAATTCCTGGCTTTTTGGCTTTCTTCAATAAGTCGATAGCCTTTGCAATTTGATTCTTATCTATCGCCTTCGGTTTGGGTAAACCTTGGTAAACAGGCAGCTCATTTATAGCTCCACGAAACATTTGACACTCTACAGGAACTTCAATATAGACGGGCCCAGGTTCACCAGACATTGCTAAATTATACGCTTCAAAGATCGTAGGTATGATCTCTTCATGTTTAGTAATTAAATAATATTTTTTGACTACTGCTTGTACCAATTTACTCTGGTCTAATTGATGCAATTGATAATGTCGTCCACTATCTCTACGTGTTCCACCAGAAATAACCAACATCGGAATACCATCTAAAAACGCTTCGCCAATTCCACTCATGGCATGGGTGGTTCCTGCTGCGGGAACAATGACTAAGGTTCCAATAGAATCTGAAGTTCTTGAAACGCCATCAGCCATAAAAGCACCTGCCCCTTCATGCGTTACTAAGGTCGGTTGAATTTGTTCTGATTTATTAAGTTCATCATAAATTTCGGTATTATGAACTCCCGGAATTCCAAACGTATATTTCACTCCAATTTGTTCGAGGGCATAACGGACTAAAAAAGCACCTGATTTTTTCATATTATTTAATTCTAAAGTTTTTTACCAATAATGGCACGAGCAGCTACTCGGCCTGTTAATACACAAGTTCCTAAGAAGGTACCTTCTAGAGAACGCAAACCATGACTTCCGCCACCACCATATCCTGCGGCTTCTCCGACAGCATATAATCCTGGAATCGTTCGGTCATCATCTGTAAGTACTCTACATTCTAAATCGGTTTGTATTCCCCCCAACGATTTTCGCGAAACAATAAACTCTCGAATAGCAATAAGCGGCATAGCTTTAGGATCAAGAATTTTTTGAAATTTAGATGTACGCACTTTGTCTCCTCGATACTTCCGAAGTTGTTCGATCATTTTTAACTGTTGATCTTTGAAATTTCCAGGACCTCGTTCCGTATCTTTATCATAAGCTCGAATAACTTCGTTGACTACATTTTTATCAACAGCATTATCTCCTTGTAAAGCATTCATTTTATCGACCAGTTCATCCACTGAGTGAGCAATCACAAAGTCTTTACAATCTTCAATTAAATGGTTGACTAATTTTTTATTTCCAAGTAAGATATTCTTTAAAAATAGGAATAGTTTTTTGTCGCGGATCGCTTCATTATATTCCGAACCTGAAACGGCCAATTCTTTAACGGCTATTTTTTTATTTAAAATTTGCCAAGAGTATTTTCGATCTTGCTTACAAATTTGCTCCACTAAAAAACGAGTATCAAAAGCCGTGACTAATGGTTTAGGTCCTATGCGTTCTCCTTTATAATTTAGCCATAAAGCTGATTTAGGCGGCACTAAACTCAACCCATGATTATCCCAATAAGGTTTAGGATGATGTACACCCGCAGCATAATTCCATTGTTTATCTAAGTGAGTAATTCGTCCGCCCAATTTTTCGGTTTCTACATGTAAGTCACCCAAAGCAAATTGATGAGAACCATTCAATAAGGTTTTTGGAGCTTCGCCCCAATCTGCAAACCAATTGTCTTTTACCATTTTGATATTCCCCATGATGCCACCTGTGGCAACCACCACGACTTCAGCATGTGCTTCAAAGTCTTCTCCTGTTTGTTCATTTTTACCACGCAATCCTTTTATGGTTTGCGCCTGAACAAGAATTTCTTCTACTTTATGATGAAAACAAATTTGAAAATTTTGTTTTCTCGCATGATCATGAAGACGATGAACTAAACGCTCGACTAAGCCATGACCTGTACCCCAAACCATATGAAACCTTGGAACGGAATTCCCTTGTTTCTCCATTCCTCTTTCTACCCAATGGATTACTGGAAAAAAATTGACTTTTCTTTCTCTCAACCAACCATACACATGATCGGTACATTGATGAATATATTTAGTAGCCCATGCTTTTGGCCAATGATCATTAGGCCCAAACTCTGCGGCAGCAAACCAATCCTTTGTAGCCAAATCAATGCTGTCTTTTATCCCTCTCTTTTGTTGATGTTTACTATTAACGAAAAACATTCCGCCAAAAGACCATTTGGCTAATCCTCCAAAGTGATCTGGAACATCACGCTCTAGAATAATTACTTTTTTACCTGCGTCTAATAATTCAAGGGCAGTCGAAATTCCTGCAATTCCTCCTCCTGCAATGAGTACATCCGCTTGGTAGTTTGTTGATGGCATATTGATTTATTTTAAACAACTCCTCTGTAAAATAAGGAATAAATAAGATTTGACCGATTATTATCAGATAAATAATTTTGATATAGAACGGATTGAATCTTTACTAGTAAAACTTTTAAATCGCATCCTACATTTTTTTCAAATTCATCCACTTCTTTTTAGCCTTTGACAATCAATAAGGTAGATCGAATCTTCTTCTTTTTTTCGAAAAAAAATAAAAAATAATTAAACCAAAACTTGACTTTAAAGCCTACTTAGTTTAAATTGCAAACAAAAGTTAGTTTCTTTTTCAAACTAAGTATTTTATAATCTGATAATCAACAAATTATGCAGACTGGGATTCTTATATCTAAAATTATCGGTGCGCAACATTTAGCAGAGCTAATGGCATTAGAAAATTATAAAACCACCTATCGAGCCATCGCCAAAATATTACATCCTGATGTTTGTAAATTAAAAGGATCTACAGAAGCCATGGCGAAATTATCATTACTAAAAGAGCAGTATGAAAAGGGCCAATTGATTTTGGATGAAGCAGGAGAAATCAAAGCCAATGGAACAACTTTCACTTTTTCAGGCGAAGCCAATTTATTAAAAAAGTCTTACGACCAGTATCAATTATTAAAATTACATAAAGACAAAACAGCCTTAGCTTTTCATCGATATTTGCCTAAGCAAATGCAATTCACTAAAGCTGGAATTCAAGTCCATCTTGCTGATCGTGCTGTTCCTTTAAGTGGTTTGCAACTCCCCTTACCTCATGTACTTTGGATCTTATCAAGGATGTTAGAAGTCACTTCTTGGTTTAGTCAAATTGGTTATGTTCACATGGGCATTCATCCTGAATCTGTATGGGTAGTTCCAGAGACGCATGGAATTATTATGGGTTCTTTTTATCATATGAAACCTACAGGGGAACGTTTACAAACCATTGCCTCTAAATATCAACATTGGTATCCTAAAGAAGTCTTTGATTATAAAGAAGCACATCCAATGTTTGATATTGAATTGTGTAAACGCACAGCCGTTTATTTACTCGGTGACCGATCAGGCATGGGAATTAAATTAAAGAAGACCGTGCCTCCTGCAGTTATTGATTTTCTACTAGATACACATACCGACGCATTTAATTGCTACCACGAATATCGTAGCATGTTAAAGAAAAACTTTGAAACAAAATTTCATCAATTAAATATTTAAATTATGGGATATTCTTCATGGTCTGGTGACGCCTATGATCACCTTAAAGAAAGTTATACTTCTAAATCTCGTGACGATATTTTTAAGTCTAACAAATCGAAAAGCATTCACAAAACAATGGATCCAAATGGATTGATTTTTAGAGAAAGTAGAGATTCCGCAGCGCATCCAAACTCTATTGCAATTTCTGTTTGGCTCGATGTAACTGGTTCTATGGGCTCCATTCCAGAAAATTTAATTCGTCACAAATTGGGTTCTTTTATGGATACGCTTTTAAATCATGGGGTGGAAGATCCTCATGTTTTATTTGGCGCCATTGGCGATCATATTTCCGATCGGGTGCCTTTACAAGTTGGACAATTTGAAACGGGAACAGACGAATTAAATAATTGTTTATCGAACATCTACATGGAAGGTGGTGGCGGTGGCCAATGCATGGAGTCTTATCTTCTAGCTTGGCTCATTGCAGGAAGACACACCTCCATTGACTGTTTTGAAAAACGAAATAAGAAAGGATTCTTATTTACTGTGGGCGATGAAAAGTCATGGGATCAGGTAGACTTTGGTCGATTGAAAAATATTATGGGATATGCAGAAGGTCAAAAAATTTCGGATAAAGAAATTTTGGCTCAAGCACAGCGTATGTACCACGTGTTTCACATCCACTGTAATGAAACAGGTTACCGAAACAGCAGTACGGTACTCAATTATTGGAGAGATTTACTAGGAGAAAATTTACTCATCTTAGATGATCATGAAGCTATTGCTGAATTAATGGCCTCTACTGTGGCCGTTATTAATGGTGCTGATTTGAAAAAGGTAGCAGCTAGTTTTGACAAAAGTACTTCGAAGCTAATTACCAAAACCTTATCGAAGATGTCTACGAAAGTAAGTACAACTAAAGATCACGGAATTTTAAGTTTATGAGCAACAAAATAGTTTTAGGTTTAGGTTATGGCGATGAAGGTAAAGGTCTTACGACTGACTACCTTTGTCGTCATGGCCAAAAGCCATTGGTCATCCGATTTTCGGGTGGGCATCAAGCAGGACATACGGTGGTGGACGAAGAAGAAAACCGCCATGTATTTTCTAGTTTTGGTGCAGGAACTTTACAAGGAGTTCCCACTTACTGGAGTCGATTTTGCACCCTGTATCCCCAAGGATTTTTGAAAGAAAAGTCTGCATTGAAGGCTTTAGGATTTGATCCTAAAATTTATGTAGATGCATTAGTTATGGTCACTACGCCTTATGACATTTACTATAATCGGTCTACCGAACAAGTAAATCTCCATGGAAGTTGTGGTGTAGGATTTGGTGCTACGGTAGAACGAAACACCACGTCGCCCAATCAATTATATGTTCAAGATCTTTTCTACCCACAGGTTGTAGC
This sequence comes from Saprospiraceae bacterium, assembly GCA_020629935.1. Lineage (GTDB taxonomy): Bacteria > Bacteroidota > Bacteroidia > Chitinophagales > Saprospiraceae > JAHDCJ01. The sequence goes on from JAHDCJ010000063.1 coordinate 25,702, forward strand.
GCAAAAATTAAAAGCTATAGAAGCGTACTATGAAAAGCGATCTACCTTTGATTTTAAGACAAAAGAATTTATGCAAATCATGGATGCTTTTTTTATCGAAATAAAAGAAATACAACATCACATGGAGCTTGTCCATGAAAGCATATTTTTTGCACAACAAGTCCCACAACTTGGTTTTCAAGATTTGATCTTTGAAGGTAGCCAAGGGATTTTATTAGATATGGATCATGGTTTTTTTCCTAACATGACGAGAGCCAATACGACCTCTAAAAATGCAATGGAAATTATTAAACGTAATGGGCTTTCCGAACCAGAAATCTACTATGTTACTCGCGCTTATCAGACGAGGCATGGGAACGGTTTTTTATCGAATGAAGCCATTGAGTTAAAGTACAAACCTAATCCTTTGGAAACGAATGTATACAATCCGTGGCAAGGTCATCAACGGCAATCTATATTAGATGTTGATCTATTAAACTACGCTTTTGATTGTGATCGCAATTATTCGGGTATGGTCAAAAAGCATTTAGTAGTTACCTGTTTGGATCAATTGGAAGGAAGCCTAGCATTTAGCCAAAATGAAGAAGAATACGCAGTGAAAAGTACAGCCGATTTAATCCCATACTTATCCAATAACTTTGAAAGTGTATTGGAAAGTTGGTCAGATTGTTCGACCGAAATATGGGAAGTTTTTGGAGACAGAGAGACGTCTGAAGCAGAATTAACATACGATTTTTTATGATGAAATTTTTCAAAATAATAGCATTATTATAATTGAAATTCATTTTTTACTTGTACATTCGGGAGGTGCTGTAAACCCTTTTGAATTTAAATCATGTCTGCAAATTTATCTATAGAACTTATTAATCATTATAAGGGATTAATTGAAAAAGATCAGAATGCGCCAGAGCGTTATAAATGGAAAGCAATACAATATTTCCAAGATCATTTTGATTTAGAGGCAGATAATTTTTATCAAAATTTTACGAAAGCGATTTCATTACGAGATAATCTAATTTATCAATTATCGTATAGTTTTATTAATCGAGCTTTGCAGCACTTTCCTGAAGAAGGTCGCCATCTTTTTAGAGGGTTATATACGGAAGACGTTCCTTTAGGGCAACGTCTTCATCAGTTTAATCTGGCTTGTGCCGACTTATTAAAAAAGGTACAAGATTTATATCCTGACAAAACCATTAGTCATCATCAAGATGAACGTACCATTTCTTTTTATTTAGCGATGCGCTTTCCTTCTAAATATTTTTTATACAAAAATGAATATTATAAATCCTTTTGTGCAGCTTTAGAAATAAAGCCCAAACCTGCAGGACAAAAATATCTACATTTTATAGAAATCACCCAAACCCTTCTAATGGAAATCTCCAAAGATCAATCGCTATTGACATTAAATGCTTCGTTTTTAGAAGGAGATGATTATCAAGGAGAACAAGAGAAAGTACTATTGCAAGATATCTTGTATCGAAATTATATTACAAATAAAAAAGCAACATCTACGATGAGTTATTGGTTAGGAGGCACGAAATGGGCAGGAAAAGACATGCTTCATGAATTCGTCCAAAATGGCTATTGGCATTCGGATAAATGGTGGGACAACAAGAAGCCAACGGATGATCATCTTTTACGAAAAATAGAATCTGTTCAAGTTGGCGACACCTTTGGTTTACGATCTTTTGAACGAAAATCAGGCATCATTAAAGTCTTAGCTGTAGGTAAGGTGCATGCCATAGAGAAAGGAGAAGTCTATAAATTATTCATTCATTGGGATGAAAATGCTTTTAAATTTAATGGTAAAAAACCAACAGGTCCTGGGTCAGGAAATATTTGGGAAACCATTACCCCTATTCAACGGCAAGAAGATATTGACTTAATTTTTCACGACAAAAAACCTTTAGCAAATAAAAATCAAACGGCAATGATGGAATCTCAAATTCCTTTTATCAACACCATCTTTCATGGGCCTCCCGGTACAGGAAAAACCTATCGTCTAACTCAACTCATGGAGTTTTTCACTAATGCTCCTTCGGAGAAATCTAAAGCGGTGTTTGCGATGGAACAAGTAGAAGGTTTAACTTGGTTGGAAGTTATAACGATGGTAATGATTGATTTGAAAGAAGCTAAAGTCTTACAGATTTTCGAACATCCTTTGATGCAAATTAAAGTGAGTATTTCAGAGAACAAAACGCCCAAAAACACGATATGGTATTGGTTGCAATATTATACCAAAGAGGAATGCCCCAATGTTCGATTTAAGAAACGAGCGAGTGAACAATACTTTTGGAAAGATGAGCAAAAAGTATGGTCGGTAGATATTGATTTTTTGAAAGAAGCAAAACCTGATTTTTTTCAATTATTAGAAACCTATAAAAATTATCAAACGGATCATCAGAAAGAACAGCGATTTGAATTTGTTACTTTTCATCAATCGTATGCCTACGAGGAATTTATAGAAGGTTTGAAGCCTGTATTGGACAACCAAGATCAGGAAGCCTCTCGATTACGTTATAAAATTACGGAAGGTAAATTTAAGAAAATTGCAAAGCGTGCGAAAGAAGAACCAGAAGAAAAATTTGCTTTGTTTATTGATGAAATAAATCGGGGAAATATTTCTAAAATATTTGGTGAACTCATCTCCTTAATCGAAAAAGATAAACGTGGGAATTTGAAAGCACGGCTTTTATATTCCAATGAAGAATTTACGGTTCCTCCTAATTTATATATCATTGGCACGATGAATACTGCCGATCGTTCGATTGCATTAATGGATACCGCATTGCGTCGAAGATTTCATTTTGTAGAGATGATGCCAGAGGCTAATCATGAAAAATTAAATCGCGAAATAGAAGGTATTCATTTAGGAAAATTATTAAAAAAGATCAATGAGCGTATTGAATATTTATACGACAGAGATCATTGTATTGGGCATTCCTTTTTTATCAAAGTAAATACTTTCCATGAGCTTTGTACTTGCTTCTCTAATAAGATTATACCATTACTACAAGAATATTTTTATGAGGATTGGGAGAAAGTACAATTGGTTTTAGGCGACAATGTCCAATGGAAAAAAGAGGATCATTTACGCTTTGTTATTAAACAAGAAAAAATCAAAGGACGTCAATTATTTGGCACTACATTAGATGAATATGAAGACAAAGAATTGTTCTTTTTAAATAGTCAGTTAATGACTGGGGAGATTGACAAATCCGCTTTCACCCAAGTTTATGAAAAGCCATCTGTTTAATGCATCAAACGATTCGAGAATATGGTAAAATATGGAATCTTGCTGATTTCAAAGGGGAGGAAGTCAATAATTCTTTTGATGAAATTTTCATTTTAAAAAAAGATTTTGAGGCCCTCGCTCAATTTATTGAATCCGAATTGGACCAGCACAGTGAGCGTGCTTTTCAAATAGGTAGGAAAGGCGGAAAGTCATTTATTCGCGTTAAAAACTTCGTGGGAATTATTGAAGCCAAATCGGGATGGAGTATAGAGATTTTACCCAAGATTTATGGTTTATCTATTCAAGAAGAAGGAGAAGTCGTTGCTTGTCGTAGATTATTTTTGCGTATGCTTCGTTGTTTAAAAGACAGTCCTTTTTTGCAAATTAAAGAAGCTCATATTAAAGCGGCTAAATTTCCAATTTTGGAAGTATTTATTCGAAGTTTCATTGAGGAGACACAGCGTTTGATTCAACAAGGCATTCGCAAAAACTACGTCAATCAAATTGAAAACAGTCGGTTCCTAAAAGGGAAAATTTTAGTCGCACAAAACCTTCAAAAAAATAGTATTCGCAATGATCGTTTTTATGTAAGTTATGATGATTATAGCATTAACTCCGCACATAATCGTCTAGTCAAAACTTGTTTAGAAAAATTAAAACGCAGTACACAATCTTCTAAAAACAGAGATCAAATCAATCAATTACTTTTGCATTTTGAGACCGTGCCCCTAAGCACAAAAATTGATGCAGACTTCCGTCGAGTTTTAGGCAGTAATCGATTATATAAAAACTATACCGCCGTATTAAATTGGGCAAAAGTTTTTTTGAAAAATAAATCATTTACCAACTTTAAAGGTCGTTCACTCAACCAAGCTTTACTCTTTCCAATGGAGCGTATTTTTGAAGATTATGTAGGCCATCAATTTCAAAAACATTTGGATGATGTGGAAATTCGACTACAAGATAAACGACATCACCTCATTGCTGATCATTTAGGCAGTAAAAAATTTAATCTTCGTCCTGACTTAGTTATTGAAGCAAGTAATCACTTACATATCATAGATATGAAGTGGAAATTAATCAACCAAGATTCATCTACCAAGAACTATGGGATTAGTCAATCTGACATGTATCAACTTTTTGGCTATGGCGAAAAATATAAGCGTGAAGAAAAACAAACTACGCTAGTTTTAATCTATCCTTATCATCAACAATTTACACAAAACCTACCTCCTTTCCATTATTATAATGAAGGATTAACGTTGTATGTAGTGCCTTTTAATCTTGGAAACGATGAAATAAAAAAAGAGGTATCTAAGATAATGGGTGTTGCTAAGTTAGATCCTATTACTTTCAATAAAAACAACCCGATTTAACTTAGCACCTATTTCTTCCCTTTTGCGTAAATCCCTAAAACGTTTAACAGTTTCGTTTCTTTCTTAATATGCTCTAAGCATTCTTGAAATTGTGCATTCCTTTCAAATTCCATATCTAAATGGAAGTAATATTCCCAAGGAGATGCAGGGTTGGGTCTAGATTGAATCGTGCTCAAATTTATTTGATGATCAGCTATCAGATTTAATATTTTAGACAAACTTCCTACTTGATGTGCCAATTGTAAATAGATGGTGGCTTTATTGGGCGTGGTTTCAATAAAAGCAGATTGTTCCTTTTTTTTGAGCACAAAAAATCGAGTAAAATTATTGGAATGAGTCTGAATATTTTCCTCTAGAATATTTAAATGGTAGCGTAAGGCGGCGGGTTTACTAGCAACTACAGCATGACCAAATTTGGGTTTTTCATGAAGTACTCTCGCACAAAGTGCGGTATCTAAATCTTCAATAATTTGTGCATTAGGTAAACTTTCTAAAAAATACTGACATTGCAATAAGGCCATTGGGTGAGATCGTACTTCAATTACTTCCGATAAATCTAATGGCGTATTAGCGAGGAGACAATGAACGATAGGCAAAAAGACCTCTCCACAAATTTGTACATTCGAATTACGAATAAGATCGATATTGGCAAGGATGTTTCCTACAATCGTATTTTCTATGGCCATGACTCCGTAATCTGCAGATTGGGATTCGACGGCATGAATAAGATCCATGAATTGATCACACTTAACAAAGGACAATGCGGTATTAAAATACTTCTGACTGGCGATATCATGGAAAGATCCTTCGATACCTTGGATTGCAATTTTCATAGTTGGGTTTTAGAATGATAAAGATGGGCGTTTTCAAGCTAAAAATCAATGAACACTATAAAAAATCG
>JAHDCJ010000064.1 GCA_020629935.1 Saprospiraceae bacterium
GATTATGGTAATTATATGTTTAAAATTAAAAATTATTGGATAGAAGACTGTACAAGTAATGCCGTAGACTTTCTAATGGTAGTCGTATCACCACCTGCTCCACCTGCTTTTGCAGGCCCTGATCAATCTGAATGTGGAGGTACAGGTGTTTTCACTTTAGATGCTTTAGACTTAGGGGCAGGTGAAACTGGCCTCTGGTCTATTATCAGCACTACTGGAACTTCAGGTACTTTTACTGATGCTACAGATCCTAATACACAAGTTACTTTAGGAGGAACAGGCATTTTTGATTTAACCTGGCAAACATTAAACAGCAATAGTACTTGTCCTCCAAATCAAGATGTAATGACCATCACTTATATTACCACACCTACGGTACCAGATGATGTAAGTTATTGTGGAGTAACTAATATTTTCATCACAGGAGAGGATTTAAGTGGGGTTCCTGGCATAACGAGCAGCTGGTCACATAGTGGTCCTGGAACACCTACATTTGACAATTCTACTTCTTCAAGTACTATTGTTTCTGGTATGGTACCAGGCATACATACCTTCACTTATACCATTACGGATGGATCATGCCCACAAAGCAACTCATTTACAGTTACTGTTGATGAATTTTACCAAGCAAATGCAGGAGAAGATCAGACCTTTTGTGGAGGAGAGACTATTACATTGACAGGTAATGTCCCCCCAACAGGAACCGTTGAATGGAATTTATTTAGTGGGACCAATTCTGGATCTTTTACTGGAGAAAATTCTAATCTCGCCACCTATGGACCTTTAATGGCAGATTCTTCCTACATTTTTTCTTACTCTATTACGAATGGAAGTTGTGTAAGTACCGATTTTGTATTTGTACAAATTCTTGATGAATCTATACTTAGTTATACCGCTACTGATGCTACCTGTGCAACAAATACAGGTACGGTAGATTTAACGATTGAAGGATCAAATGTTCCTCCACTCAGTTATCTATGGAGTAACGGAGCTACTACAGAAGATTTAACTAATGTAAGTGGTGGAATGTATATGGTCACCGCTACTCATCCTTCAGGTTGTAGTGTAGAAGGAGTCACTGCGGTTGAAAGTTCAGATGGTCCAACAATAAGCAATTTTGATGATCAAAATATTTGTGGGATATCTACCATTACTATATCTCCGACCGTTTCTGGCGGTACCACTCCATATACTTATCTATGGTCCACAGGAGCAACTACTCCTACACTAGACTTTAATGCCACAGAAAACACTGTACTGGGATTAGAGGTAACAGATAATAGCGGTTGTAAAACATCGAAAACAATTCAACTCACTGTTCGCGCAAATCCAACAACTACAGCAGATCCTTTTTATTTAAATTGTTCTGGAACAGGTGCCTTAGTTATTCCTCAAATAGTACCCGAGTCATTTAACCTTTTATATGAGGCTGGTTTTGAAACAGGAAATGAAGGTTGGACAAATGATTCAGGTGATGCCTATAATTGGTTTAGAAATGGAACTGCTGGTACCAACCCAGCCTTTTCGGGGCCAATGAGTCTTATTGAAGGTTCTCTTTATCAACGAATTAATTCATCTTCACCTTATGGCAATCGAGAAGGAGCATTAGAATCACCAAGTATAGATTTAAGTAGTGCGACTAATCCCTATTTAATTTTCAATTACAATCTCTATTCAGGTACAAACCCTGCATATCAAAGTGGAACGATAAGCGTAGAAGCTAGTATAGATGGATCAACATGGACGCCTCTTTGGGCAACTGATGGGAAAGATCAAACAGATCCTGCATGGCAAGAAATTACTTTAGATATTAGTGCTTATGCTGGAAACTCAAACTTTTATGTGCGAATAATATTTACAGATCAAAATACGTCTGTAACCCATGCTATTGACCATGTTCGAATAGGCGAGCCTACTTATACTTATAATTGGAGTGATGGTAGTACAGGCCGAAATTTATCCGTTAATCCTGCATCCAATACCACTTACACCCTTACGGTTACTGATGGCTTTGGTTGTCCTGAAATTATTTCAACGGAAGTAGTTACGGATTGTATTATAGATATTGGAGATTATGTTTGGGAAGATTCTAATGGTGATGGCATTCAAGATGGTTCTGAAAGTGGAATCAATGGATTAACTATTAATCTTTATGAAGATTTCAACATGGATTTAACTCCAGATGGAGCTGCTATTGCTACTACCACTACCGTGACCAATGGAGGTAATGATGGTTTCTATGAGTTTACAAATTTAGACATCAGCAGTGGAGATTATACTTGGTTGGTGGAAGTTGTTTTGCCTAGTGGAGGGGTATATAAAAATGTACCTATTTTCCAAGGAGGTGACAACAACCTTGATAGTGATTTGATTCCAGGATTAAACTATATTGTGGTTCAAACAGCAGTCGATGATTTTAGCTTTGACGCAGGTCTTTTAAAAACTTCTTCAATTAGTGATTTTGTTTGGCTTGACGATGGAGACGGTATTCAAGAAGCAGGAGAACCTGGAGTTGCCGGTGTTAATGTCACCCTGTTAGATGCATCAAATAATGTAATTGAACAAACACGTACAGATGCTTATGGGAAATATATATTCAGAGCACTTACAGATGGAGACTATTATGTTTCTTTTGCTCCACCAGTTAATTATCAATTTACTACTCAAGCAGCAACTGGAAATGCTACCGATAGTGATGTCAATCCGTATACAAGACTAACCAATATCATTAGTTTAGGTGTTGGAGAAGATTATATCGATGCGGATGCAGGTCTAATTTTCAAGGAAGTGGGCACAGATGCAGCTATTGGAAACTATGTGTGGTTAGATACGAATAATGACGGTATTCAAGGTGGAACAGAGAAAGGAATGGCAAACATTACGGTCGGACTTTATAATAATACAGGCGATTTGATTGCTAGCACCATTACCAATCAAGATGGATTTTATATTTTCGAAAATCTTGTTCCTGGAGATTATACAGTAGGTTTTACCCTTCCGACAGGTTATGAATTTACAACTCCTCACCAAGGAGCCAATGCTTCGAATAGTGATGTAGCTACTCCAGTTACTGCAAGTGACCTAAGTAATCAAACGGCTACGATTACTTTAACTGCCGGAGAATATAATGAGGACGATGCAGATGCAGGCATAGTCTATGCTGGAAACACGTTAGGTAGTTTAGGTGATTACGTTTTTTACGACAACAATCGAGATGGACTACAAGATGCAGGAGAAGTTGGTGTAGCTGGAGTTTTAGTAGAATTATTTGCTTCTGACGGAACAACAAAACTAGCATCCACAGAAACGGATGGCTTAGGTAAATACCAATTTAGTGGGTTAAGTGCAGGAAACTATTTCGTTAAATTTGTTCCTTCTTCGTTCCCAACAAACTATGTACTATCTACGCAATTCGCTGGCAGTGATTACCATGTCGATAGTGATCCAGCAACGGCCACTGGATTAACTGAAGTGGCAGAAGTTATTGCAGGGACTCATATCAGTAGTTTAGATGCAGGACTATATAATTCAAGTACAACAGAAGCTACTACAGCTACTATTGGAGATTACGTTTGGTATGATAACAATTCTAATAATTATTACAGTTCAGATGAATCAGGAGTACCGGGTATAAATGTGGTTCTTGTAGACAATGCGGGAAATATTGTAGCTCGTACGGTTACAGATTCCGAGGGCTATTATAAATTTATGGATGTAGTTCCAGGAACTTATCATGTAGAATTTTCAGGAGCACCAATTGGTTATAGTTTTTATCCTATTGCAGGTCATAATACGGCCAATGCGTTTGGAGTTACAGACCCTTTCAGTGTGGTCGCTAATCAAAATTTCATACAAGCAGATGCAGGAATTCGACCAAGCTTTAACCCTGCAGGAACCGCTTCTATTGGAGATCGTGTTTTCCACGACAAAGATAATGATGGCCTTCAAGAATCAGACAATCTAGGTGTTGCGAATGTTAAAGTCAACCTTTTGGATGATCAAGGTAATGCGATTGATATGGACCCTGTAACCCCAGGTATTCAACCGACTTCAGTATTTACAGATGCAGCTGGAAATTATTTATTCACAGGTCTTGCCGCAGGAAAATATATAGTAGAATTTGATTTGAGTAGTCTACCTAGTGGCTATAATATAGTTGCTAAAGATAGCGGGTCAAATGACGCCTTAGACAGTGATGCTAATCCAGCAACTGGTCAAACAGATATCATCGCCTTATCTAAAGGTATGGACATTCTTACCATAGACGCCGGTATTTATAATCCTAATTCTACAGCCTCTGTTGGAGATAATGTATTCTTTGACATAAATGGCAATGGAACCAAAGGATTTGGTGAACCTGGAATAGCTGGAGTTACGGTCACTTTATATGATACTAAAGATCAATTGATCGGAAGAACGATGACTGATAATGATGGGAACTATATTTTCCGTGATTTAGATGCTGGAGACTATTATGTTGTTTTCAGTAATATACCTGAAGGAATGTCTTTTACTACCATTTATCCTTTTTCAAATGCGGGTAATGATGCCGATGCGAATGGGAAGACCGAAGTCTTTACATTAAATGAAAATCAATATAAATTTGATGTAGATGCTGGACTTATCACCACCAGAGCTGCTTTAGGAAATTTTGTGTGGAATGATAAAGACAAAGATGGATATCAAGATTTTACTGAATCTCCAATAAGTGGTGCGACGGTTTTATTATATGATAGTAATTCTGATCTCGTAGCAAGTATGATTACCGATGGAGATGGCAAATATTTATTTTCCAATTTATTACCTGATGATTATACCATTCAGGTAAGTACATTGCCTTTAGAATCTCAATTTACGATAAACACTTATCCAACGGGATCTCAAAACAATGACATTGACCCTCTCACAGGAGAATCTAGTGTAGTTTCCCTTGCAGCCAATGATTATAATTTAGATCTTGATGCGGGTATCTTTGTCCCAGCAAAAGGAAGTGTTAGTAATTTGGTTTGGGCTGATTTGGACAGTGATGGAATTCAAGATGCTGGCGAACCTGGAGTAGCAGGAGTAACCGTTAGCCTTTATAATGATGATACTGGAAACTTAATCGGAACAGCTATTACGGATGGAAATGGTTATTATCTTTTTGACAATTTACCAGAAGGAAATTACCATGTAGTTTTCTCTACACTTCCTACGGGTTCGTCTTTAACACTTAAAGATGCTACCACAGATGGTCTTGATAGTGATCCAAATCCTGCAAATGGTCAAACTGATATGTTTACGATTACCGAAGGTCAATTTGATGTGACTATTGATGCGGGTATTATTGATGTGGTACTTCCAATTGAATTAATTTATTTTGAAGGAAGAATTGAAGATTGCCAAGTCATTTTAAATTGGGCAACAGCTTCTGAGATAGACAACGACTACTTTATTATTCAACGAAAAGTCAATGAAAACGATTGGGTTGAAATTGGGCGTATTGATGGAAATGGTACTACAACCGATAATCAATCTTATAGTTTCGAAGATAATGCTAGTGCGGACGCTTGGTTATATTATCGATTAGTACAAGTTGACTTTAATGGAAAAACAAGTCAGTCGGAAGTGGTTAGTTTAATTAACCCTTGTACGGAATCTCCCAATAATATCAAAATTTATCCAAATCCAGTCTTAAATGAATCCTTAAATCTTATTATGAATTTCACCAGTATTCAAGGAGAAAGCACCATTCAGATTTATGATAATTTAGGAAGATTGGTACATGAACAATCCGAGTTAATTGAAAATACTTTCAATCATTTTGAAATTAACACAGATAAATTTGCTGCTGGAGTTTATTATATCCAAATTCAAGCTGGCAATCAATCTTGGCGACAAAAGTTTGTAAAAATAAACCGTTAAGTTTTTAATTTTCAAATCCAACGAGGGTCTTATCACAAAAGTGGTAAGGCCCTTTTTAAATGAATTGAATATAAGCGTAGGAGACATTTTATTAACATGTAAAGAACAACTTCAATATAAAGAAGATCCTTTTGCAATCAATCGATACAATTCATCGTCTACTAGCAAAAAAATAAAATGAAAAATCTCATTCTAATCACTGGCTTAACTTTAAGTTTAATTCTCACCGTTTTGAGTTGTAATAATCAACCCCAAACTTCTAAAGAAAAAGTTGAAAATTCCGTCAACAATTCGAGCAATGATATACTTTTAGTCAAGTATCATGCTGATTGGTGTGGGTCTTGTAAAACCTTAGCACCAATATTAACTGAATTAAATGCAAAATTATCAGGTAAAAATGTTAAATATGTAGAACTTGACTTTACTGATGAAATGACTACATCAGCGGCTAAAGCTGAAGCAACTAAACTTGGAATTGCCTCATTTTTAACTGAAGGAAAACAAAAAACGGGATATGTAGCTATCATCGATGCGAATTCTAAAAAAGAAATGGGTCGATTAACCAAAACACAATCCGTTAGTGAAATGTATAAAGAAGTATTAAATAACCTCTAATTTTCTAATCTCTGGATGAATAATAATTCAACTGAATTAGAAGAGCTCTTGAATCAAGGGTATAGGTATGCTTTAGCCTTAACAAAAGATGAAGATCAAGCTTTTGATTTGGTACAGGATAGCTATGTCAAAATTGTGGAGAATAAAACGCCTATTCAATTAGGTTACTTAATAAAAACCATCCGGAATAAATTTATAGATCATCAACGAAGAAATAAAGTAAAATTGAAATGGCTAGTTAGAAGAAATCGTCCAAGCACTATTCAACAACCTAAATCAGTAGAACCTAATTTAGAAAAAATGTTGGCATTACTTTCACAAAGAAATAGAGAGATTCTTATTCTTTCTGTTGTTCAAGGATACACAGCTAGGGAAATAGGCCAATTAATGGATATACCAAGAGGTACCGTTCTTTCTATATTAAAAAGAACGAAGGAAAAACTCAAAGTTCAACTTTCAGAACGTAAAGGGATCTTATGAAAAGTCTTGACCAAATAATAAAAGAACATTACGAAGGTAAGAGACTATCTGAATCACAATTAAAACAGATTACAGAAAATGCCCGCGTTAAGAAGTCTCCTAAAAGGCACCTTATTTCATTTTCTATCGCAGCATCGATACTTGTATTGTTAGCCTATTTTTTATTGATCCACCCAGCAATAAATAAAAATAACATTGTCAAATCTTATGCAGAAGAAATTGCAACCAATCATCTCAAACAACGACCAATGGAAGTCATTACTGATGATGCTAATCTTATTTCCTCTTCGCTTCCTAAACTAAACTTTAAGGTTAATTACGACAATCGCTTAGCATCTTTTGGTCAACTTGTAGGTGCAAAATACTGTCATGTAGACGATCAAATTGCGGCACAATTGAGATTATTAGATAAGGCGAATAATAAGCTAACTTGCTATCAATTTAAACAACAGCATAACATTCGTTTTGAAAAAACAATTACTTCCCAAAATGTCCAAGTCCATCTATGGACACAAGATACCCTCGTTTTTGCCGTGGCGGAAACCATTCAAGAATAAATATGGTTTGCTATTTAAAACGTAAATCGCTATAAAAGATAAAATTGAGCGTACTTGCTTTTTCTACCAAATAAATTCTACTACTTACTTATCTTTTTCAAAAGCTGTAACTAATTTTGATCTGCACGTTATGCTACAAAACAGTAGTATGAAAAAAATAATGTGCTTATTCTTTTTTTTAGGATCATTTCAATTTGCAACCAGCCAAAACCTAATTCCTAATCCTTCTTTTGAAGAAGTGAACGAAATTGTGCCATATTGGTCAGGTACTTTCTCTAAATTCAATAGAAGAATAAAAACGTGGAGTTCGCCCACGCAAGGTTCACCAGATATTCTATTTTACAAATTATTAGATAAAATGTTTCCCAAAAGAGAGAAGGTAGACTTAGGCAAACATCTTCCTCGTACAGGTAAACTTATGGTAGGTATTAAAACATTTGGCTGTTTAACTAATACGATGCACTGTAAAGAATATTTACAAGTCCCCTTTAAAGAACCACTTCGTAGCGGAGAAGAATATTATTACGAATATTGGGTTAGTCCTGTCGAGCTCTCGGTCAAAGTCAATGGCTTTGGTATGGCGCTTGGTTTAGAAAAAATGGAAGACTTTATGCACACAGGAATGCTTGACATTCCTCCTGCGCATATTGCTGAAGAAATTATAGATGGAGACAGTATTCAATGGCATAAAATCTCAGGAACTTTTATTGCAGATGATAACCATAAGTATGCTATTTTGGGTAATTTCAATGACGATCAAATGATTAAATCAAAGGTAGAAAAAGATGGAATGGATTACGGCTATTACCTCATAGATGATGTGTTGGTCAAACCAACAAATCCTAAAATTCATTCCTTATCTCCACCTGTGGCTGTCTCCAAATTTAAGCCCAATAAAGTCATGATTTTACCCAACCTATTGTTTGATCTAGATCAGGCCACCATTAAAGAAAGTTCGTTTCCTACACTTAATGATTTAGCGGATTATTTAATTGCTCATCCAATAAACACAATCAAAATTACAGGCCATACGGATAATCAAGGGAACCAAGATCACAATCTTCGCCTTTCCCAAGAAAGAGCAATGGCCATCAAAACTTATTTAATCCAAAAAAATATCGACTCTGAACGAATACAAACATTCGGCTTAGGTAGTCAACATCCTCTAGTTGATAATCATACAGAGGAAAATCGAAAACTTAATCGACGTGTAGAAATCAAAATAAATGACATTTAGCGTTTTTAAACGTTGGCTTTCAGCGTAGATTCATATTAAAAAAAAACAACATGCAATTTGGGAAAGATTATAATTTTATGTAATTTAAGATTTAAATCATCCCTATGAAAACATTACGTTATCCCCAAATCGTATTATTCGTATTTGTATTGAGTTTTTGGTCTTGCCAAAATGATCCACAACCTAAAGCAGAAAATCCTAAAGCTCCTATAAAGAAGGAAGAAGGTCAAACTGATTTACCTAAAAAAGATCTTGTGCTTCAAGCCAATGAATTAATTTATCCTTGGGTAGATCCACTAAATGTAAGAGACCAACCTAATATTAAAGGTAAAATAATTGCTACGATAAAAGGCAATAAAGCCTTAGCTTTCACTGGTTCAAAATCAGAAAAAAATGAGGTGATTGTTTTAAGAGGTATGGCCTACGATGAACCTTGGTTAAAAGTAAATACTAAAGATAAAAAAGAAGGTTGGGTTTTTGGAGGAGCGGTCAAAAGACAAAATACAGAAAAAGGTAATCTAGCGATTACCGAAACATCCTTCCACTTCCCTCATTTTGGTAGTTATGATTTATCTACATGGAAAAAACAGGGCACCAAAGATGAAGGCGATGGCGATGCAGAGATTATAATCACTACCTACCAAAAAGGAGATCAAACCTTAGCCTATACTAAAACTGATGTGGGTGAATATGGCTATTCTAGAAGTTATGAATTATTAGACAAAGACAATAAAAAACAAAAGGAAAGAACTTTCGATTTCGAGGTTAATGTGGAAGAAGGAGGACATCTTCTTAAAGAAATAGTAAAAGATTATACGACTAATAAACAATATCAAAGACAACAAAAACTTAGCACACATTACGTGCTACTCAACAGCCCTCCCTTAATGGCCAATGGTGCATGGAAAGAAAGTAATTTAGAAGTTATAAATAAATAATTTGGACCGTTTCACTGTATGAATAAAGTTTTAAAGAAAATAGGCTATTCTTTTATTCTTTGGTCATTAATAATTTCTATTAATCAAACTAGCTATGCCCAAACTCGGCCTAAGGTCAACCCTCATGCCAATTCGATTTGGTTTTCTATTTACGAACAAATAGGTCAAGAAATAACTACCGAAACGCTACAGAGTATTCTTGGTTTGGTTCAAGAGAAATGTAATCATGAATATACATGTATTCATGATATTCATCGTAAACTCATTTATGAATTTGAGAAAGAACGGTTTGACATCTACAGTGCTTTGTTTATTACTAAAAAATCGCTTCGATTAGCCCAAATTGAAAATAACGAAATGCATATTGCCGATTTTTACACTCGACTTTCACAATATAATGGAGCGATTGGTAATAGAAAAAAATCGATGATTTACCTCGACAGTACGATTACCCTATATGATCAATTAAACCATCCACAAGAATTGACTAGAGTAAAAATGTGGAAACTAGAAGAGCTATTAAAATTCGCAGATAAAGATTCTATTTTTGGAAAAATGGACGCCCTATTAAATGAGACTAAAACAGCTAATGACCCCCAACTAGAATTTATTGTATTAAAAAACATTATTGGTCCTAAAATAAACTTTGGGCGGTATAAAGAAGTAGAAACTCATTTAGATAATTTAGAACAGATTTTACCAAAAGCGTTTACCAATTCCGTTCCCGCTGGTCAAATAATGGAATTCCATCGAAATAAAGGACTTTTACTTTTTGTAACCAATAAATTAGAAGAGGCCAAAAAGCATTATGCACTTGCACTCCATTTTAGTATCCTAGCACCTGACCGATGGAGGGAAGTACATTGCTATCAAAAATTAACTACCATTGAATGGCAATTAGGAAATCGACAGATAGCTAAAGTTTATTTAGACTCTGCTTTTGTGAAAGCGAATCAACTCAATGTTCATGATTTGCATATTGTAAATCACGACTTGAATATTATAATAGCAGAGGAAGAAGGAAGATATCAAGAAGCCTTACGTGCTTTACGCCAAAAAAATTATCATACAGAAGAGTTAGATAAGGCACATGCAGGATTTAACGTAGAGAAATATTATCTCCAACTGGAGAAAGATCAACTGATCATTGAAAAAGAAAACAGAGATTTACAATTGTCATCGAGAAAAAGGCAAGTGACTTATTCCTCTATCATTGCTTTATTATTTCTTACTTTAGCAGGTATCTCTGCTCTTGCTTTTTTTAATCAACGAAAGAAAAGAAAAGCCTTAGCTCAACAGAATGAACTCATCCTTCAACAATCCAATAAGCTTGCTCAATTAGATAAAACGAAATCTCGTTTCTTCACTAATGTAAGCCATGAATTACGCACACCACTCACCCTAATATTAGGTCCAATAGGTCATTTGATAAAAAATGGAGATCTTAATACCAAAGATAAATTGCTCCTAAAAAAGGCTCAGGAAAATACAAAGATATTATTGAAACTCGTTTCTTCTATACTTGATTTATCTAAAATAGAATCCAATAAGATCATATTAAATGAATCGGAAGTGCTTCTTTTTCCTTTTTTTAAACGCCTCTTTTCTACTTTCGAAACTTATGCTCATCAACAACAAATAAAGTTCTCACTTCATTATACGCTTGATAAAAATTTAACCCTAGTTTTAGATGTCGAAAAATTAGAAACTATTATCGTCAACCTCCTTTCTAATGCGATGAAATTTACACAGTCCAAAGGTCAAGTAAGTATTCATGTAAAAGACAAAAATAAACGCATCGAAATTTGGGTTTCAGATACAGGAAGAGGTATCCATTTAGATGATATTGATCATGTGTTTGATCGATATTATCAATCCGAGCAACCCAATGCGCTTGCAGAAGGTGGTACAGGAATTGGGTTAGCTTTATCTAAAGAACTTGTAGAAATAATGAAAGGGAAAATTTGGGTGGATAGCGTATGGGGATTAGGCAGTACCTTCTTTCTGGAAATACCCAAAACAGAAGTTCATACAATAAGTTCTACAAGAAATAAAATGATTGAAACACCTATAGAAGCTAATGAAGACAAACAACTTGCTGAAAAAAAACCTTCTATTCTTTCCACTAATCCATATATTTTAATTGTTGAAGACAATTTACATTTGCGAGAATATCTCACTTCAATTCTTAGTCAATACTATACCGTAATTGCTTCAAAAAATGGTCTAGAAGCACTAGATACGCTTCAAGAAGCAAGGCAATGTCAATTAATAATTAGCGATATTATGATGCCCGAATTGGATGGATTTCAATTGGTTTCAATGCTTAAGTCTAGAGATTATTATCGACATATCCCTATCATTATACTTACTGCAAGTACCGATAATAAAGATAAAATGAATGCGCTTAGAATAGGAATAGACGACTACCTTCTTAAGCCATTTGAAGAAGAAGAATTATTGACTCGAATCAACAACTTACTTAATAACCAAAGTGAACGAACCACCCTTTTAGAAACCCAAACATCAAATGAGCAAGAGCATGCAATCATTGAGAACAATCCCAACTGGCTTCATGAATTAGAATCTTACGTGATAACACACATCAACAACAAAGAGCTTTCCAGTGCTACCATAGCTCATAATTTTTCAATGAGTGAATTGACTTTGATTCATCATTTAAAAAAACAGACGGGCCTTAGTCTAGATAAATATATAGAAGATGTGCGCTTAGAAACCGCAAGAAGTATTTTAGAAATGAATACATTTAGTTCTATTGAACAAATTGCCAAAGAAGTAGGATTCACTGACATCTTATATTTCTCAAGAAGTTTTAAACAACGACATGGGAAATCCGTAGTTAGTTTTTTTAATATTAAACAAAAAACTAAACATCTCAGATAATTATCCTTCATGGTCTATTCACTTCTATATTTTGACAGAGCAAAAAATATCCGATTTACAAAATAAGGAAACAACTATCCTAATTATTTAAGCCTGAATATTACCACAAGACCTAAACAATATTTATTTCGCTATTTTAAATTCTGTTATCCCAATACACATTACAATTATTATTTCGTTTAAAAAATAGAAAAGTCCTAGATAGGTAAGCTGACCAAAATAAAAAAACACAAAACCTAAAGAGATCAAACAATACATCAAATTAGCTCCCGCAATTCCTTTTAAAAAAGGTCTCCATTTTTTTGGAAATCGGAAATAACAATACAAAGAATAGCAAAAGAAAAGACAAGGAATTAAAGCTAGAAAATATAACACTTTTCTAGGCATTCCAATGTAACTTTCTAATTGGACTAAAACAACACCCAATAGAAAGGCAGACAACAATGCCCCTAAACTATCTATTAAAAAAACCTGTCTAGGATTTACTTTTAAATGTTGATAAAGTTTGGCGAACATCTGATATGGATAAGATTATGAATGGATGTGAAACTCAAAAAGTTAGATATAATTTAGGCCGCAGTAATTCAGAATCTTGGGAGGGACCCGCCCATAGGCTCCACCACCGCCGACCAGGTATTCACTTATAAGCGCAGGCAAGGCTTCGCCCATTTTACCTAAGGTCGCATTTCTTATGTAAGTTTCATTGGCGAATGGCCTTTCGTCCAATGATCAAGAATTCTTTGTATTTGAATCAAAGTTGAAAAAATTATTTAAACTAAAAAAATGAAATGTATCAATACGTCATTTAACTAGATCAACAGGACATTATTCTTATTGAACGAATTTAAGACTTCTCTAAGAATAAGGTATTATCCTTATTTCAATGAGAAAACTCAGGCTTGCTATTTTGATTTTAATTCAAAGTAAGCTCTTAAATCTTCAATCTGTTGTTGGCTCATTTTCTCTAAAGTATAATTAGGCATATATGCTCTTTTTCCTGCTAATGGTTTGGTCCCATAGGAAGTCAAATGATAACTTGAATATCGTGTGTATTTTGTAAAATGTCGTTTTAAAAATTTAAATGTGCCTTTACTGTTATCAAGAACAAACATGGAGTATCTTCCATTAGCATGACAGTGTTGACAACTAATTTCATAGAGTGCTTTTCCTCTTTCTGGGTTTCCTTCTTTTAAGAAACCTTCTTTTAAATTGGAAGGTTGATCTGTAAAAGTCGCGGGTGATTTGGTTTGATAGAAACTACGAATCGTTTCAATTGCTTTAGCTTGCTTCCCTGATTTATTAAGTCCTGCATTCACTGTTTTTAGTGCTTTAGCATCTAGATTTAAATCACTCATTTTTAATTGGATTGTCCAAAGATAAGCGACCACCGATTCCATTTCCCAATCTTTTAAAGGTCGGCCTTGTGCACATTCGGTAGCACAAAGTTGAATGGCTTCTCGTAAATCTTTTTGTGCAGGATAAACAAGGTCCCCATATTTTTTGTAGTAATCATCATTATAAAAAGATTCTCTATTTACAATACCATAAAGCGTGGTTCCTTGTAATAATGGCAATTTATTTTCCAATGCATAATCAAGGCGCGTTTCAGGATTACTATATCTCAAATCGGGATCTTCCTTTTTGATGTTATGACAAGAAGTACAGACAAAATGACGGCTTTGCTTTCTTGCTTTTCCTCCTCCTGCTTTGGGTGCAAATCCTGTCGTTATGATTTGATAACCCGTTTCAGCAGAGGCACCAGAAACGGACTCGTCTACCGCATGAGCTGTTGGTTGATCTCCTAATTTCTGAAGCACTTCGTATACATAATCACTTGGACCAAAAGATTCTTTTTTATGGTCGATTGTTGTTAGGCCTGCCACTAAAACAGTGGTAATAATTAAGCCTATAAAAAATACTATTTTAGTATACATAGTCTATTATTTTAAAGCTTAAATAAACGAGAAATGGTAAAGCCTAATCGGAAACCACCATCTCCCCAATTGGATCGAGAATAAGGTAAATAATCCGCTTCAGTCATTGCCGTGGCGTTGGTAAAGTTTATGGTAAATACATGTCCTCCTGTATTAATTTCAAGTCCTACACCTAAAGGAAAATAATATCCATTATTGAATGTTCTCAAAGAAGAAAACGGATAATCTACATCTATAAGCGCAGCAAAGACTCGACTAATTTGAATTCTAGAGGCCAAACCTATACTTACCATATCATTTTGATCTCCTACAGGAACTATATTTCTATGGATATATTTGGAATGCAATTGTAAAGAAAATGCATCACCAAATTTTCTTCCTAATAATAATTGATAAACATAAACAAACCGGTGTGCATATTTAGAAAAATTATTCAAGGCTTCTGGGTTTGAACTTTTCTTCATGGTACTCCAACTTGTCCCTGCTACACCTGTAATAGATAAAGGTATTTTATTATCCAATGTTTGACGTAAAAAACGATATTTCACAAAACCATTTAAAAACTGCTTTAATGGTCCGGCTCCTTTAGTCCGACTCATACCAATCAATAGATTATCAAGAATGGCATATTCTGCTCCGATATAAATATCGGCTGCATTCTCTATTCCGAAAAGCGTAGACCAACCTCCAAACTGTCCAGCAATGTCTCCAAAACGGTGTCCAATTCGGATATCAAGATTTCTTTTGTTCAAGGTTTCAATAGAATGCGAGTTGATAATTCGCGTAGATTTGAACGTAAGTTGAGTATATTTTTGTTCTTCTTCTTGTGAAAAAAGCGAAAATGGAAGGCAAAGAAGAAGGAAAAAGCAAATAAATCGATTCATGGTGGTGATTTTAAATTAATTATTTGGATAACCGTCGGCAACCCAACAAGTTAAAATATCGAGTTCATCATCTGTTAAGTCTTGTGGATTCCCTGCTGGTGCATAATTTGGAGGCATTCCTAAATTAGGATCTTCCTTTTGATCAAATACTCGATTTTGCATTTTACCATTATCAAGTGCGCCTTTAAGACCAGTATATGTTGAAAAATCGCCCGCAGCAAAGCCTGCTTCATGGCAACCACTATAGGCACAATTGGTTTGAATAATAGGCATGACCTCGCTAGCAAAGGATACCGTTAAAGTATCACAAAGCGTTACAGGTTTGGGAGGATCTAATTCATCAAAACTGCATGAAGTAAACCCTATAAGGCTAGTTATTAGAACGAATAACAACAAAAATGAAAGATATCTCATGTTTATTTTTTTAGGATCGGAAAATAAAATCATAGAAATTCAACAATTTCCGTATTTTTGCATTACAATGTAATAAGAAATCTGAAAGTACAGATATAATTTAAAAAATTAAAATTCAATTTTATGTATCCTATAGAATTAACTACGCCAATGGCTAAAGAATTGACGGATTATGGTTTCCAAAATTTAGCATCCGCAGAAGAAGTGAATGCTTTGTTTGAATCTAAAGAAGGAACCGTATTAATCGTTGTCAACTCTGTCTGTGGTTGTGCTGCTCGTAATGCAAGACCTGGGGCGATTATGTCCTTAGATGGAGCAAAAAAACCAACCCAGTTGGGAACCGTTTTCGCAGGTGTAAATAAAGAAGCCACACAACAAGCCCGGGACTTAATGTTACCTTATCCTCCCTCTTCGCCTTCTATGGCTTTGTTTAAAGATGGAAAATTAGTACACTTTTTAGAACGACACCACATCGAAGGAGCAACAGCTGATATGATAGCAAATAATCTAAAGATGGCTTATGATCGTTATTGTGATTAATCTTTCTTAGTACATATAAAAAAAGCCTGTTGGTCAATTCCAACAGGCTTTTTTATTTTAAATTTTCTCCCTATTTCTTTCAAGAAATAAACAGATCTGCTTTCATTACAGGTTTTCTAAAATGAAGTTAGTCATTTTTGTATAAAGGTGTAATCGAGTAACTCCTCCATAAATTCCATGATTTCTATTTGGATAAAAATAACTATCAAATTGCTTATTGGCATTGATTAAAGCATTGATCATTTCGTAGGTGTTTTGCGCATGCACATTATCATCAGCAGTACCATGAACAATTAAATATTCGCCTTCTAGTAAATTCGCAAAATTGGTCGGTGAATTATCTTCATACCCTCTTTCATTCTCTTTTGGTGTTTGCATAAATCGCTCGGTATAAATCGTATCATACCATTTCCAATTTGTAACTGGTGCTACAGCAATTGCCGCTTTAAAAACATCCGCACCTTTTAAAAGACATAAGGAAGAAAGATAACCTCCATAACTCCAACCGAAGATACCAATTCGATCTCCATCAACGTAAGACTGAGAAGCTAAATATTTCGCCGTTTCGATTTGGTCAATCGTTTCATATTTTCCTAATTGAAGATAAGTCATTTTTTTAAACTCCTCTCCTCTTGCGCCTGTCCCTCGGTTATCAACTGAAACCACAATGTATCCTTTTTGAGCCAACATTTGGAACCAGCCATAATTACTAAAGTTCCATGAGTCTTGAGCGGTTTGGCTTCCCGGTCCACCATAGACATACATAAAGACTGGATATTTTTTGCCTTTTTCCATGTTGGGTGGTTTAATCATCCAACCATTAAGACTTACATTTTCAGAGGTTTTAAAATCAAAGAATTCTACAGGACTGGTGTTATAAGCATCGACCCGTTTTTTAAACGCGGCATTGTCTTCGATGGTTCGAACTTGTTTCCCTGTAGCACTATAAACGATGGTACTTGGTGGAACATTCGCTGCCGAATGCGTATTCACATAATAATCTTTTGTACTACTAAATTGTGCCCGATTTGTCCCTGACTGTGTGGTTAATTGCTTTTTCTTTTTTCCCTTAAGATTGATGCTATACACATGGCGTTCCATAGGCGAAACTTCCGCCGATTGGAAATAGACTAATCCTTTTTTCTCATCTACTCCATAGAAAGCAGTGACATCAAAATTCCCTTTAGTAATTTGTGTTTTTTGGCCTTTAAAGTCATAGATATAAATATGATTGTATCCAGATTTTTCGCTAGTCCACACAAAACGTTTACCATCTTCTAAGAAAGTCAAGTGATCATGAATATCGATGTAATATTTATTTTTTTCCTTTAAAATAGATTGCGTTTTTCCATTCTTGGCATTAACAGAAATCAACTCCAATTCATTTTGATGGCGATTCATATGAAAAGCAATTAATTGGTTGGGATCTTTTGTCCATTTAATTCTAGGAATATACATATCGGGTTGATTGCCTAAATCTATCTTTTGCGTTTTACCTGATTTTAAGGTATAGATATGTAAACTTACTTTCGCATTATCTTCCCCTGCCTTCGGGTATTTAAAGGTAGATGAACCTGGATATAATTCTCCAGTATACATCGTCATTGTAAATTCTTCTACATTAGATTCATCAAATTTTAAGAACGCAATACGGTTACCATCAGGAGACCACTCGAAAGCGGTTGGGATACTAAACTCTTCTTCATACACCCAATCGGTTGCTCCGTTGATGATTTCATTTTCTTTACCATCATTCGTGATTTGAATTTCTTTTCCTGAATTAAGGTCTTTATAGAATAAATTATTTTTTCGAACAAAAGCTACGCGATCTGCACTTTTATTGAATCGAGCATAACGCTGTTTGCCATTTTCAGATAATGGATTAAGCGATTTATTTTCTTTATTCCACACGAAAAAATTGGCTCGACTAGAATGTCTATAAATTTGTTCTTTTTCCGTTTCTAAAAGAATTTTGTCTTCATTTTCACTAAATCGATAACTACTAAAAGAAGATAATTTTGCTTCCGCTCCACTAAAGATCGTTCCTGATTTTTCTCCTGTGGTGATGTCGTATTCAAAGATACCTTTAGCATTTCTATCATCATCAATTTTTGCGTAATGTTTACCGTCATTCATAAAATTGAAGCCAGAAACAGATGCGGGGAAAAACGCATAATATTGCCAAACGTCTTCTAGCGTAATGTCTTTTTTCTGGGCAGTAGATTGTCCTATAATAAGAAAGGAGCACAACAAGATAAACAAACCTCGTCTCATAATATTTTTATTTTTTAAATGGTTGATTAACCCTTAAAAATACCACTATTTGACTAAAATCCGTTAAGGAATTTCATTTTATTTAAAATAGGAGGACTTTGAAGAACTTTATAAGGAAAGAAGGATGTTTGTTGCTATTCATATTCAAACCAACACATCTTTGTTTTGAGTAGTTTGACGGTTTGTCCTTCTGGATCATTCAAGGTCAATTTCTTTTTATTTAATACCCAATGTTGATCTGTAAATGAAGTTTCTCTAACGCCATCAAATAATACCTCTATTTGCCGAGACCGATCAGTAGGATTGGAAAAATCTTGAGTAATCGCTTCTAATTCAGGATATTTTAATTGGAGTTTTTCGACCGGTTCTTCAATGTTTACCATGCCATTCGTTGGCATATTTTGCCATTTACCCCCATTGATGGCTAATTTTATATTGGGCAAAAGTAAAGCATCTTTGCTTGTAAAATAAAGGACCTTTTGGTTTGGTGGTCCTCTAAATGGAGTTGGCTTTTTAATCTTCATTTTAGGCTGTGCCTTCGTAGTCAGATAGAAATCATTATCTTCTTTTCGATAGGTTCCTTCAATATAATCATCTTTTCCACAAGAACTTATGGACAATCCAAATTTTCCACTATCATAAAATTCAATACAAATATATTCGTCTCCAGAAATTCCGAATTTACTGCTACTTTGAGCCATTAATGAAAGACTTCCAATTAGAAGTATCGTGATTATAACTATTTTTTTCATGGATTTATTCCGTTTCTTTTAATCCTTCGACAGCCACAATAGAGGCAATAGCTTGCGCTTGACCAATAGGTGCTTGATGATAAGAGATTTTACCACAAGGGCCATCACCTCCTCTAAAAGGTCGTTTTCCTGCACAAGCACTGAACATGCTAATAAGTCCTAAAGCAATCAAAGTGATAATGATATTACGTTTCATGTGTTTTATTTTGAAATTATTAAAAAGCAGCCACCTTATGATGTTCCCTACTTTCTAAACGGCTTTTACTATAACGAATAAGATAGGAAAAAATTATTTTGTACTTCATTTTAATCGCCAGCGATAAAAAACTTGAGTTTCCAAGTATCTCCTACTTTTTGAAAATTACCTCTATAACCAATGGCTGAATAAACAAATTGACCAAATACAAAACCTGTTTGATTATTATATGTACCTACTTCAAGCCAAGAATGTGTTTGTCCATTGATGGTTTCTGTTTTTTCGCTTCTCGATTTAAATTCCACAATATCATATGAAAGAGAAGCTACTTTTGCGCCACTTTTATTTGGTGCATCTCGTAAACGCACACCAGAACCTGTAATTACTCCATGTGTAAATGGATCGTAATTATCATTCCATGTAGCAAAAGGATAAGGAAAAGTAAACGAATTTCTAGAATCATCGTCAAATGTTCCTCCTAGTCGAAGCATATTACCGAAAGTTTGCCAAAATTCATTTTCTCTCTTCGCATCAGTAAACCAATAAGATTTAAAATCTTCTAAACCGCCATCAGAACCAAAACTAACTTTGACATTTTCATCTAAGTGTTTTAAAACAAAGTCTGCATTTTTAGCAGCCACTTGTTTAAGCAACTCTGCTCTAAATTTCGCAAAATCTGTATTTAATGGGGCTTCATCTACTGGATTCAATTTATTGGTTTCTTTCGACTGGATTACTGGCATTCCAAGATCAGGAATATCTGTGGTGGATACTCCTCCATTATTTTGGTTTTGGAGTACTTGCTTAAGCGAATCGGCTTCTGCCTTTGCACGCTCTGCTTCTAATCTTGCCGCTTCGGCTTCTGAGTTTGTATTGTTACATGCTGTAAAAGCGAGTAAACTGATTAACCCCAAAATTATCGTATACTTCATGATCTTTTATTTATTTACATAAATGTAAGAAAACCTTTACTATTCACTAAATGTAAACTTTGGATTTATTTGAGCGATAATGCTTGCTCCATTCTTGACTATTTCCAATTAAGTCTTTTTAAATGCAACTTGAGCCCTGAAATAATTAATTATTAATTCAACAAAAATCTTCTTTTAAAACATACTAGCAGCAATTTTAGTATAAAAAAAGCACTTATCAAAGTCACACTACTTATAATATCTCTCTTTTTTCTTCAAGTAAAAACAAGCAATAATGCATGTTGTTTTGTGCCTTTACCAAAAAAAAAAGATGGAAAAAAATTACTCCTCATGCCTCACTCACCCGATATTTACCTTTTTAATATTTTTTATACTTGGACTAACAAGTTTTAAATCCTCTGGACAAACTTGTACCATCAATTCAGGAGTACCTTTATCAGATTGTGTTGAAGATATTTTCTTAGATGGGTTTGCGTCTCCAATAACCAATGATTTAGCTACCATTTCGTGGACTTTAATTTCACAACCTTCAGGAGCAGACATAAGTATTGACAATCCAAATTCATTGATTTCTACACTTTCAGGAAATATTGTTTCTGGAGATTATACATTTGAAATAAGTGGAGATTGTTCAGACGGAAGTGGTACCGCTGTTGACCAAATAACTCATACTATTTATACCAACCCTATCATTCCAGATGATGACACCTATGACTTTGGTTGTTATACAGGTGGAGGTATTTTTTACGATTATTCTACTAGTTATACTTTACTACCAAATGAAACAATCAATTGGACTTATTCTGGTGGGGCTACCGCAACGATTACAAATGCCAATACATTAACGCCTACTTTTTTCCCAGATCCGCTTTTAGATTATTGTAGAGAGAATGAATCTATGGAATCTTATTTTTTGGTGACTATAACGAATAGTATTTCTGGCTGTTCATCTAAAAATTATCAACAGATACTATATGATTTTTCTGAACGTCCTGTAGAGGTAAGACAGTACCCAACAAATATCTGTGGTTTATGTACAGAATTACTAGGAACATGTAATGGAAACGATAACGGTTTATGGACATTCACTGGTCCTGGGAATGCTATATTTAGTCACAAAAATAATGCAGAAACTAATGTATGTGTCAACATTCCTGGCACATACACTTTTACATGGACAGTAGATGGTGTTTGTCTAAATGGAACAGATGCCATTACAGTAACATTCAATGAATTTGGAAGTCCTATCTTTCCAGAAGCAGGAGAAGATGTTATTGTATGTGAATTTCCTAATACTCTAGTATTAAATGCTACACCATTAGAAGAAGATCAAACTGGAACATGGGCTCAAGTTAGTGGTTTACCTGTAACGATAAATAACCCGAGCAATCCAAGTACCCAAGTATCTGGATTAACAGCTGGTTCCAACGCTTATGAATTTGTTTGGACGGTATGTAGTCCAACCTGTTGTCTTAGTGATGAAGTCGGATTGTATGAAAGATCAAATACCACTTTTTCTCCTTTAGAGTTAAGTTGTGCAACTTCTCAATATTCTCAATTTCAAAATTTTGCACAATCCGATTATGTATATAGAAATGGAATTGATACTTTTTGGATTGATATTACAATTGCAGCCATGCCATCTTTAAGCGTGGCATCAGGAATTACATTTAGTGTGTATGATCAATATTTACGAACCAATGGTAGCCCCTACAATTATGGGGTGGTAGGCTATTCCCCAACACTATCGTTAGGTGATTCTTATACGTTCGAATTTAATGCAAGTCATTTAGACCATAGTTTATTAGAAAGTTTATTTGGAGCTAATCCTAAAGTTTCGTTCTCTCTTGGAACGAATTATAATGGTGCTTTAGGTCCATACCCTGCTCCTGGTTATTATGAGTTTGTAATCCGATATTCAATGGGCTGTGAAATAAAAGAAGAAACAATCAAACTTACCCATGGCACCCTCTCTTCTACCCAACCCAATGCAGGAACAGATGCTAGCCTTCCTTGTACAATAAATGAGGTTATTCTTTCTGGAAGTAATAATTTACAGCTAAACGGATTTTATTTTGCGGAATGGAGTATGTTATCAGGACCAGGACCTGATCCATTTACTACCTTAGGAATAGAACGTAGACAGCAAGCTCCATACTTAACAGGTTTAGTTGATGGCACCTATGTATTCCAACTCAGTAACCTAAGTAATAATTTAAATTATTGCGACACCTATCTGGTAGATCAAATGAAGGTCGTGGTGAGTTCAACTGCACCTCCACCAGTAACAGCTACATTGAATCAAATTGAAGTTTGTAATAATGGGATAGCAAATGTAACTGGTTCTCTTCCTCCTACCATATTAGAAGGAACATGGTCTCAATCTATAGGACCTGTAGTATCCATTGAGTCTCCCAATAATCCGACTACAAATATTTCAGGTTTTGTTGCCAATACCTTTTATGAATTTACTTGGACCGTATCAAACGACTGCGGTTCTTCTAATGCTTCAATTTCTTTCACCACTTCTTCAAATCAGGCTCCATCTATTGCAAATATTGAAAATAGCGATCAATGTTCGCTTAATTATTCTCCAGGGT
The DNA here is from genome assembly GCA_020629935.1 of Saprospiraceae bacterium. Lineage (GTDB taxonomy): Bacteria > Bacteroidota > Bacteroidia > Chitinophagales > Saprospiraceae > JAHDCJ01. Next base: position 23,162 of record JAHDCJ010000064.1, read on the forward strand.
CAAACTATGTACTTTCTGCTACTCCACCAACTAACGGAACTGGCGTTTGGGGAATCATCGATAATTTCAATCAACCTGGAGCCACTATTACAGATGTTAACGCAGCCTCTACCTCCATTGGAGGTATTGATAGTAATCTTGGAGGAATGCTAAACATTACTTGGACCGTTACGAATAGTCCTTGTGGTGAAGTCAGTGTAGATACCATTAACTATAATTTTACATTGACAAATAATATCACAGATATAGATGCAGGAGAAGATATCTTTCAGTGTGCAGTAAATTCTTATCCATTGACTTTAACAATGGATGCTACAGAAACGGGTCAAGACATTCCTCAATATTGGGAACAATTGAGTGGACCTCACGGAGCATTAATTTCTGATCCAACTATGCTATCTCCTGATATTACATTCTATACACCAGGAATTTATAGTTTTAGAATTATGTCTGGTTATTCCTTAGAATATCCTTGCAACCATGATACGGATAATATTCTCATTACAATTTCAGATCCTGCACCTCCAGCTCACGCAGGTGATGACCAATCTATCTGCGGAGGAAATGGAGTATTTAATCTAGATGCGTTGGATCTAGGCGTTGGGGAGTCTGGAAAGTGGACGGTTTCTTCTACCTCTGGTCCTACGGTAACTTTTGGAGATATTACAGACCCCAACACAACAGCAACATTAAGTGGAACTGGAGACGTTCGCCTTCGTTGGCAAACTTTTAATAACATTACCGAATGTTCTCCAAACCAAGACGAAATGGTTATTTCTTATATTGCTCCTCCTATTGTTGAATCAGATTTTACACTTTGTAATACTGCTAATATTGTCATCTCAGGAGAAAATTTCACTTTAGTAAGTAGCCTAAGTACAACTTGGTCTCATAGCGGACCAGGAAGTCCAATAATAGAAACCCCAAGTAATAATAGCAGTGTAGTTTCAGGACTTATACCAGGTGTCCATACCTTTACCTATGAAGTCACAAATGGAAGTTGTACCCAGAGTAATGATCTAACAGTAACCATTAATGAATTTATCCAAGCAAATTCTCCTAATCAAACTTTTTGTGGAGGAGAGACTATTAATTTAGTAGGAAATACCCCTACTGCTGGTACGGTAGAGTGGGCATTATATGCAGGCACGAATTCGGGAACTTTTACTGGAGAAAATACAAGTTCCGCCACATACGGACCTTTAACAGCAGACGAGTCTTATTTATTTAGTTATACCATAACGAATGGTTCGTGTATCAGCACAGATTTCGTGGAAGTCCACATTTTGAGTGATCGTATTTTATCATACACCGATGTAGAATCATCATGTGGAAATTCTTCTGGCAGTATTGATCTCCATGTTCAAGGAGGAGAAACTCCAACTCTAACCTATTTGTGGAACAACGGTTCCACCACGGAAGATATAAGTGGATTATCAAGCGGTTTATATTCAGTTACTGTTACACATCCTTCTGGATGTACAACTTCAACGGTAGCAGCAGTTAGCTCAAGCGATGGACCAATAATTTCAAATTTTGAATCGATCAATGTCTGTAGCGAGTCCTATACTATATTATCTCCAACAGTTTCTGGGGGAAGTGGAGCCCCTTATACTTATCTATGGTCAACTGGTGAAACAACTTCTAGTATAGAAGTATCTCCAATTTCTTCTCAAGTCTATGGTTTTGAAGTCACTGACAATAGTGGTTGTAAATCAGCAAAAACCATTACTACTACAATTCGATTAAATGGAACGGTAAGTTTAGATCCGTTTAACTTAAACTGTGGAAATTCAGGTGTAACTCTTACGCCAAATATTAGTTTAGAAAAATGGAATGCATTTTACCAATACGGTTTTGAAGACCCTTTGGGGCAATGGGTAAATAATTCTGGAAACGATTACTTCTGGAATCGGGTAGTTACTACTTATGGTCCACCTTATTATGATTATGGGCCAAGTGAAGTAATCGAAGGAGAACGATATTTTCGATTAATACCCAATTTGCCCTATGGTTATGGTTCAGGAACAGCAACCTCACCAGCAATTGATTTAAGTGCTGCTATTAAACCATACTTTATATTCAATTATAGCATGAATGAAGGTGCAGTGGCTTCCAACGTTATTGGCGAATTAGAGTTTGAAGTTAGTACCGATGGAACGAATTGGACTAGTTTATGGATAAAATCAGGAGATCAAGGAGAAGATTGGATAGAAACAGCTATTGACATTAGTGCATATGCAGGAAGTACCACATTTTACGGTCGATTCACATATACAGACGCTAATGCACTATCTATTGTTGGCATAGATCATATTAGAGTTGCAGAACCTGTATATTCATACCTCTGGAGTAATGGGTCCACAGATCGAAATATCAATGTAAACCCTTTAACCAATTCTGACTATTCGATAACCGTAACTAATGAGTTTGGATGTACAGAAACGAGTTCGACTAAAGTAGTTACAGATTGTATAATAGATATTGGAGATTACGTTTGGGAAGATAGTAATTTAAATGGAATCCAAGATGGCTCAGAAAATGGTATTAATGGCATAACAGTCAATCTTTATGAAGACTCTAACAAAGATGGGACCCCTGATGGATCTGCAATTATGACAACAACAACTGTAACCAATGGTGGAAGCGATGGGTTTTATGAATTTTCAGGATTGGATATCAGCACGGGTGTAATTGATTGGTTAGTGGAAGTTATCGTTCCATCTGGAGGTCAATATAAATATGTCTTACCCTTTCAAAGTATAGATAATACATTGGATAGCGATTTAGACCCCAATACCAATTATATCACCGTTCATACAGCCGTTGATGATTTTTCCTTCGATGCAGGATTATATAAAACCTCTTCTATTAGTGATCGAGTATGGTTAGATGAAAATGAAGATGGTATGCAAAACGCTGGAGAAGTAGGTGTAGCAGGAATTTCCGTTACGCTATATGATGACTCCAATACGCCATTAGCTACGGTACTTACTGATGCTTATGGAAATTATAAATTTAGTGAGTTATATCCAGGTGATTATTATGTTTCTTTTTCTTTACCAAGCAATTATGAATTCACCCATTTAGGAGCTGGAGGTAATGATATTGATAGTGATCCAAATCCGATCACTCATCAAACAAGTGCCATTTCTCTTTTAGGTGGTGTAGATTATCTTGATGCGGATGCTGGTTTAATTTTCAAAAAATCAGCTAAAACAGCCGTAGGTAATTTTGTTTGGTTAGATACCAATCAAGATGGAATACAAGATGCTTCAGAAATGGGTGTTTCTAGCATTCCTGTGGGTTTATATGATAACCTTGGAAACCTAGTAAGTACTACAATGACGAATAATTCTGGATTCTATATTTTTGATGATTTAGATCCTGGAACATATAGCATCGGATTTAATTTACCATTAGGCTATGAATTTACTACACAGAAACAAGGTGGAGTAAATAAAGATAGCGATGCGCTAGCTCCAGCAACAGCAGCAGACATCAATGGTAGAACAGCCGCATTTACTTTAGCCGCAGGTGATTATAATGAAGATATTGATGCTGGAATTATTCCTGCGTCAAATACCTATGGTAGTCTAGGAGATTTTGTCTTTTATGATGACGATCGAGATGGGCTTCAAGATGCTACAGAATTCGGTGTGCCAGGCGTAAAAGTAGAACTTCTTGCGTCAGATGGAATCACCGTTTTAGCAACTACAGAAACCGATGGATTAGGGAAATACAATTTCACTAAATTAACTGCAGGCAATTATTATGTACGATTCGTACCTAGTAGTTTACCAACCAACTATGTTTTCTCTACACAAAATGTAGGTACTGATTTCAATATTGATAGTAATCCGAACACAACTACGGGTATGACGGGTATTGTAGAAGTCATTGCTGGAAGACATCTTCCTACACTCGATGCTGGCGTTTATAATTCGACGACAACTGCGGCTACAACTGCAAGTGTAGGCGATTGGGTTTGGTATGATAATGACAAAGACAATAATAGAGATACTAATGAATATGGCGTACCTGGTGTTACTGTAGAATTATTTGACGGAACAGGTGTTTTTGTAGCTCGCACGGTAACCAATCCAGAAGGATTATACAAATTTACGGACCTTACCCCTGGCAATTATTCCATCACATTTTCTAACATTCCTACAGGTTATACTTTTGGAATTATTTCAATCCACAATAAAGCCGACATTAATGGGAAAACTGATAATTTCACATTAAGTGCAGGAGAAAATAAGTTAGATATTGATGCAGGGATTCGACCAGGATCAGATCCTTTTGGTACCGCGACTTTAGGGAATAGAGTATTTTATGATGTTGATAATGACGGCAGACAAGACATCTACGAAAGAGGGGTTCCTATGATTAAAGTTTTTCTATTAGATGGCTTAGGTAATCCAGTAGATGGAGATTTAGTTACTGCGGGTATTCAACCAAAGACAACGACCACCAACTTTTTAGGAGAATACCTTTTCACTGGACTTCCTTCAGGAGAATATATCGTACACTTTGATATGACCTCCTTGCCTCCTGGATATAATCTTTCTCCAAAAGATAATTATTTTTATGACACCGATGATAGCGATGCAGATCCGATCACAGGTATGTCAGATATTTATTTCTTAAGAAAAGGAGAAGACAATGTGACGGTTGATGCGGGGATTTACAATCCTAATCCGCTTTCTTCTATTGGAGATCAAGTATTTTTTGACACCGATGAAAATGGACAAAAATCAAATACAGAACTTGGTGTTCAAGGAGTTTCAGTTAGTCTTTATGATTCTAAAAATGATCTTGTAGCTACTACAATGACAGATATAAATGGAAATTATATTTTCATGGACTTAGTGGCCGCTAATTATTATGTCAAATTTCATAATCTTCCAGTAGGTACTAGTTTTACTTCATATAGTACTGCATATTATGGAAGTGATGCCGATCCTGAAACTGGAATAACTCCTACCATTTCGCTTCCCGCTTCTTCAAATTGGACAACAATTGATGCAGGACTTATCACCACCAGAGCATCATTAGGAGACTATGTATGGTTTGATTTAGATCATGATGGATTTCAAGGAGGTTCAGAAGATAAACTGGCAGGGGTAACCGTGTATCTTTTTGATGGAACAGGTGCACGCGTTGCGAGTGCCATTACAGATGCTAATGGGTTCTATAATTTTTCTAATTTACTTCCAGATGATTATACCATTAAAATAGGAACTACACCATATGGATCTAAAATCACATGGAATGGAAATACAAATAATGCGGGCAATAGTGATATTGATCCTATAACAGAAGAATCCGTTACGGTTACTTTAGCAGCTAAAGATTTTTATAAAGATTTAGATGCAGGATTATATATGCCCGCTTTAGGAAGCATCAGTAATTTCGTTTGGGCAGATACAGATGCGGATGGTTTACAAACCAATGGAGAACTTGGAGTAGCAGGTGTCACCGTTTCTCTTTATGACAACGCAACAGGTAACCTCATTGGCACTTCAATTACAGATGGTAATGGGTATTACTTATTTGATAACCTCCCAGAAGGTGATTATTACTTAACCTTTGGAACCTTGCCTTCAGGAAGTACATTTACCGCGAAAGACGCAGGAAGTGATTTATTAGATAGTGATGTCAATACAGGATCTGGTCAAACAGATGTAGTAACCATTGGAGAAGGCGAATTTGACCTAACCGTTGATGTAGGATTAATTGATGTCGTTCTACCTATTGAACTCGTTTTCTTTGATGGAGTAATAAAAGATTGTGAAGTACAACTCAACTGGTCTACAGAATCAGAAACGGAAAATGATTATTTCATTATTGAGCGAAAAGTAGATGGCGAACGATGGACTGCAATTGGAAGAGTCGATGGAAATGGAACAACCAATGAAATCCACAACTATTATTTTGAAGATAATACGATTACCGAGGCATGGATTTACTACCGATTAAAACAAGTAGATTTTGACGGAACAACTTCAATCTCTGAAGTGGTCAGTTTAAATAATCCATGTAGCGAAGAAGGATTAAATAATGTTCGAATTTATCCTAATCCAGTTAGTAATCAATCACTCAATTTGATTCTAAACTTCACTACAATAAAAGGATTAACAACTATTGTGATTTATGATAATTTAGGACGACTCGTACATCAACAAGAAGAAGATATTCAAAATGACTTGAATCATTTTAAAATTTCTACAGATCATCTTGCTGCTGGTCAATATTATATCAAAATTGAAACAGGTGCGGAAACTTGGCGACAAAAATTTATTAAACTAAACTAATGTTGTCATCAAATAAAACCCCCTTGAAGCAGATTGCTTCAAGGGTTTTTTTCTTTATGCTAAAGGTGTTTTCTAGTTCAAATCATACCACGCCTTTCTTACTTTAACCAACAAAGAATTCAATAATTCTACATCTGGCGTTTCTGGCAAATCGCTTTGCTTAAATGCTTCACGAACCAAATCTAACTTCTCTTCTGCTTGAACTAACAATTCTTCATATTCAAACTCCCCCTTCCGTATTTTAAGCAAAAATTCTCTATTCGGACGACGAACGACCACTGCTTTTTTAGTAGCAATATCTAAAGCCATATCCAGCAAACGAAAAGTATGCATCATGTTTTTTGCATCGTAATTTTTACCATGCGAAATTGTATTTTCATACCTCGACTCATTTCGTAAATCGACCCAATCCCAATATTCTTTGTACCTTTTACAATAGGTCGAATAGCCTTCTTTATTGAAATAAAGTACAGCCGACTTTTCAATCTCTTTGGGAATACTACTCAAAGCGACTTCATTGGCATCTTCTTTTCTTCTTATCCCTTGAAAATTATATTGATTTTCTTTATCAAGAAATAAAGCATACACTCCTTTCATATGGGCAATATTTACTAAACCACATTGAGATTGAGACAGCTTGTTTTTTTCCAACCATCGACTTAATGGAATGTCGCCTTGTCCTTCTATTACATAACAAAAATCTAAAATCGATTTTCGCTTTTTATCTACAGGGTTATGAATTTTTTTATTTAATCCTCGCGCTTTTTTAATTTGTTTGGCCGCATAACCAGCAAAGCTATCTCTACATTTTTTCGAAAGAAATAAAGAAGATTGAAATACATCAAACAATGGATCTTTATGCAACACACAAGAAGCTGGACTTGCCAACAACTCCATAATATTGGGATTATTCTGTGCTAATAACTCTACAAAACGCCCCAATTCATAATAAACCGTATCATTGCGTTCATCACTAATTTGTGGGATATAATCTAAGCCCAAGAAAACATCTTCAGGCAATACAAATACCCCTTTTATATCCGTATCAGAAGTTGGAAGATCGGTTCCATAGGCACGACTTCCACTTATGGCTTCAAAAATAATGAGTCCTTGATCTTTTAAATCTTGAATCGTCTTCGGCTTCATCTATTCTTTTATTTTTAACACCCAAGTTTTATAAAATTGAT